>CAMNPQ010000008.1 GCA_946548305.1 uncultured Pseudobutyrivibrio sp. | reverse complement strand
TCATTTCCTGAGGACGATATGTTGGGCGTGGATCTGGTTATACCAGATATTTCATATCTCAAGGATAACCAAGACAAGCTAAAAGGCTTTTTTATCACCCATGGTCATGAGGATCATATAGGTGCTATTCCTTATGTGTTTAAGGAACTTAATGTATGCCCGATTTATTCAACCAAGCTTACAAATGGTCTTATAGAGCACAAGCTTGAAGAACACAAGATGCTCACAAAGGTAAAGCGCAAGGTGGTAAAATACGGCACAAATATTAACGCTGGGGATTTCAGAGTAGAATTTATCAGAACTAATCACAGTATCCAGGATGCCGCTGCATTAGCTATCTACTCACCAGCAGGTATCGTGGTACATACAGGTGACTTTAAGGTGGATTATACTCCTGTTTATGGAGATCCAATTGATTTACAGCGTCTGGGAGAAATTGGTAAAAAAGGCGTACTTGCATTAATGTGTGATTCCACAAATGCAGAGCGACCAGGCTTTACAGCTTCTGAAAAAACAGTTGGTAGAACAATAGATTCTATTTTTGCAGACAATGATAAAACCAGAATTATTATTGCAACCTTTGCATCTAATGTGGACAGAGTACAGCAGATTATCAATTCTGCAGATAAATATGGACGTAAGGTGTGTGTTGAAGGGCGTTCTATGGTCAATACCATTGAGACTGCTTCAAAGCTGGGATATTTACAAATCCCAGATAATACCCTTATAGATATAGAATCACTTAAATCATATCCGGATGAAAAGGTGGTACTCGTTACCACGGGCTCTCAAGGGGAATCCATGGCAGCTCTATCTAGGATGGCAAACGGCACACATAAAAAGGTGCAGATAAAGCCTGGTGATTTGATTGTATTTTCTTCACATCCAATTCCAGGAAATGAGAAGGCTGTTTCAAACGTCATTAATGATTTGACCATGCGTGGTGCTGAAATAGTTATGCAGGATGTTCATGTTAGTGGACATGCCTGTGCCGAGGAAATAAAGCTGATTTATTCTTTGGTTCGTCCACAGTTTGCTATACCAGTCCATGGAGAATACAAACACTTAGTTGCTCAGGCAAAGATAGCAGAGTCTTTAGGTTGGGATCATGATCATATTAAAATAATCCGTTCAGGTGATGTGCTTGAGTTAGGAGAGAATTATTCCAAGATTGCGGGTCATGTACACACTGGTGCTATTATGGTTGATGGTATTGGTGTAGGTGATGTTGGAAACATCGTTCTTCGTGATAGACAAAAGCTTGCCGAGGATGGAATCATCATAGTTGTACTTACCTTAGATGGAGCATCAGGCTCAGTTTTAGCAGGACCTGATATTGTCTCTCGAGGATTTGTTTATGTGAGAGATTCCGAGGATTTAATGGAAAGCGCAAGGGCTGTCCTTTCTGAAACAATGGAAGTGCTTGAGGAGAAGAGTATTACAGATTGGAACAAGATTAAATCAGATATTAGAGATAATCTATCTGATTTCGTATGGCATGAGACTGGTAGACGCCCAATGATTATTCCAATTATTATGGAAGTATAAAATGATTGTAGATGAAAGATATACCACCTATTTAAATAGTCTTTATCCAGAGCTTAGTCCGGTGCTTCGTGAAATACGAAAAGAGGCAATTGAGCAGTTGGTACCTATTATTCGTCCAGAAACTGCAAATCTTTTACAGACCCTTATAAAAATGAACGCCCCTAAAAACATTTTAGAGGTAGGGGCTGCAGTTGGTTTTTCAGCTTCTCTTATGGCTGAAACAGCAGGTAGTGATGCAAAAATAATTACCATCGAAAATTACAAACCACGCATTCCTATTGCCAATGCAAATATAAAAAGGGCTGGTTTTGACAATCAAATCACTCTTTTAGAGGGGGATGCTACTGATATTTTGCCTACCTTGGATGGTCCATTTGACTTTGTTTTTATGGATGCTGCAAAAGGACAATATATTAATTTTTGGCCAGAGATAAAAAGACTCACAAAAGACGGTGGAGTGATTGTGACTGACAATGTATTGCAGGATGGAGATATCATTGAGTCCAGATTTGCCATAAACAGGCGCAACAGAACTATTCATAAACGTATGAGAGATTATCTTTATGAATTGACCCACGATAAGGATTATTATACTACTATTTTACCATTGGGGGATGGAGTTAGTATTAGTGTGAAAGGAATAAAATGAGAGATACAGAATTGCTAGTTCCAGCCAGCAGCCTGGAAGTGCTGAAGGTTGCAGTTATTTATGGCGCAGATGCAGTATACATCGGCGGAGAAGTTTATGGTCTTCGAGCAAAAGCCAAAAACTTTTCCAAAGAAGACATGATAGAAGGAATTGCATTTGCACATGAGCATGGAGTAAAGGTTTATGTAACAGCCAATATTTTAGCCCACAATGGTGATTTAGAGGGTGTCAGAGAATACTTTAAAGAGCTTAAAGAGATTAAACCTGATGCATTAATAATTGCTGACCCAGCTGTTTTCATGCTTGCCAAAGAAATATGCCCTGAGATTGAGAGGCATGTAAGTACCCAGGCAAATAATACAAACTACGGTACATACAAATTTTGGTATGAACTGGGTGCAAAGAGAGTGGTTTCAGCCAGAGAGCTTTCTCTTGAGGAAATCAAAGAGATAAGAGCCAATATTCCAGATGACCTGGAAATCGAAACTTTTATTCACGGTGCAATGTGCATTTCATATTCAGGCAGATGCTTACTTTCAAACTATTTTACAGGGCGAGATGCAAATCATGGAGAATGTACTCATCCCTGCAGATGGAAATATGCTGTGGTTGAGGAACAGCGACCAGGAGAATACCTTCCTGTATATGAAAATGAAAGAGGGACATACATCTTCAATTCTAAAGATTTGTGCATGATAGAGCATGTACCGGATTTGCTATCATCAGGAATCGACAGCTTTAAGATAGAAGGACGTATGAAAACAGCCCTTTATGTAGCAACAGTGGCTAGAACCTATCGAAAAGCCATAGATGATTGTATGGAGTCAGAAGAAAAGTATTTAAATAATCTGGACTGGTACAAGGAACAGATAGCTGCTTGTACATATCGTCAATTTACGACAGGATTTTTCTATGGTAAGCCATCTGAGGAGTCTCAGATATACGACAACAACACCTATAATATCGGATATACGTATCTTGGCATTGCAGGTGCAGCTGATGATTTAGGATATTTTGAAATAGAACAACGTAATAAATTTTCAGTAGGTGAAACTATTGAAATTATGAAGCCAAATGGTGATAATATAGAGGTACAGGTTCTTGGGATTAAAAATGAAGCTGGTGAGGATATGGAGTCATGTCCACATCCAAAGCAGAAGCTATTCATCAAGCTAAGTGCTTGTCCTGATGAATATGATATCCTGAGACGAAAGGAAGCTTAATATATACGAGGAGAATAAAGATGGCAGATAGCAAATATGTGGCTTATGTAGGCACCTACACACACGAAACTAGCGTTGGAATATATGTATATGATGTCAATCCAGACACTGGAGTTTTAACTGAAAAAAGTGTAGCTCCTATAAATAACCCATCATACATTATTAACTCAAAGGATAACAGATTTCTTTATTCTATTGCAGATGAAGGTGTTGCATCATTTAGGATTCTTGAGGATGGCAATCTAGAGAAGATGAATCAGGAATGGATTGGCGGCATGAGAGGCTGCAATCTATGTGTTGATTCACAGAACAGATATCTTTTTGTAGCTGGATATCATGATGGTAGAGTTACCATGATGAAGCTCAATGAAGATGGTACCATTGCTGGAATTGCAGATGGAATTTTTCATCAGGGTATTGGTAAATCTGTTGCAGATAGACCACTTTACCCACATTGCACATGCGTAAAGCTTACACCAGACGAGAAATATCTGTGTGCAGTTGAAAATGGTTTGCATCAGATAAAGGTTTATGAAATAGATTATGAAATGGGCAAGCTTCGTCAGATTGATATCATCAGATGTACAATGGGCTCTGCACCACTTAAGCTTAGATTTTCACATGATGGAAAGTATGCTTATGTTATTACCGAAATGTCCAATGAGATTTTAGTATATGACTATCACATTATTGATGGACAGCCAGATTTTGAAAACATTCAGACTGTTTCTCTTTTAGTAGGCGAGGATGAGGAAATCAGTACAGGTACCAATATTAAATTTGGTGAAGATGACAGATTTATCTATGCAAGTGTGGATGGTTTAAATGCTATCTGCATGTATAAGAGAGATGTAAAAACCGGAAAGATAAAATATTTTTCTCACAGCTTTATCAGTGGAGATTACCCTAAGAGTTTTGCTGTATTGCCAGGGGATAAGTATTATGTTTCTCTTAATCATGATACAAATGAAATACGAAGCTTTACTATAGATAAAGAGGCAGGACATTCTCTTATGCAGAATGCACCTATAAAGATTGCAAAACCTAACAGTATTATTATAGTTAAAATTAAATAAGTGCTAGCACATTTAATTATGTAAGCAGTAAGTATAAGGCAAGGGCTGTTTATGCAGCCCTTGTTGTTTGTTTTTAGGCTTAGGAGGTAACTATGGCAGGCTCTACTTTCGGAAACAACATATCAATCACAACATGGGGGGAATCCCATGGGAAGGCTCTAGGAGTTGTAATAGATGGATTTCCTGCAGGAATGAAATTGACTGAAGAGGATATTCAGATTTACTTGGACAGAAGAAAACCAGGGCAGTCCAAGTTTACAACTGCCAGACAGGAAGGAGATAAAGTATCTATTCTATCTGGAGTTTTCAATGATGTTACCACTGGCACACCTATATCCCTAATGGTAGAAAACACAGACCAGCATTCAAAGGACTATGGTAATATTGCTACTGCCTTTAGACCAGGACATGGAGACTATGGCTATATTGAGAAATATGGTTTTAGAGACTACAGAGGTGGTGGACGATCATCAGGCAGGGAAACCATAGGCAGAGTTGCCGCAGGTGCTGTATGTGCAAAGCTTTTACAGGAGCTTGGTGTAACTGTTTGTGCCTATACCAAATCAATAGGTGATATAAAAATATACGATTTTGATTTGTCAGAACGGGACAACAATCCTTTATGTATGCCAGACCCTACAGCTGCAAAGAAAGCAGAGGAATACTTGGAAGCCTGTATGCTAAATCATGACAGTGCAGGTGGCATAGTTGAATGCTTGATATCAGGTGTACCAGCAGGTGTAGGAGACCCTGTTTTTGAAAAGCTGGATGCTAAACTGGCTGGAGCACTTACCTCAATAGGTGCAGTAAAAGGCGTCGAGATAGGAGACGGATTTGTAGCATCAAAAACTGTTGGAAGCATAAATAACGATAAATTCAAGATGGAAAATGGTTCTGTTGTAAAGCTTACAAACCATAGTGGAGGAATCCTTGGGGGCATATCAGATGGTGATGATATTATTGCCAGATGCGCTATAAAGCCTACACCATCCATAGCTCAGGCTCAGAAGACTGTTAATGAAGCCCACGAGGATATCAATATAGAGATTCATGGTAGACATGATCCTGTGATAGTTCCTAGAGCGGTGGTTGTTGTGGAGGCAATGTGTGCCATAACTGTTTGTGATGCTATGCTTTCTCATATGACAGACAGGATAGATTTTATTAAGGAGTTTTACAAAAAGTGAAATATGAATTGATTAAAACTGAGGGAAGGGCTAAAAGAGGTCGTTTTCATACAGTTCATGGAGTTATTGAAACACCCGTTTTTATGAATGTGGGTACAGTTGCTGCTATAAAGGGAGCCGTTTCCACAGATGATTTAAGACAGATAAAGACTCAGGTGGAGCTTTCTAATACATATCATCTTCATGTAAGAACTGGGGATAAGCTTATAAAAGAGCTGGGTGGTTTGCACAAGTTTATGGCATGGGACAAACCTATTCTTACAGACTCAGGTGGTTTTCAGGTGTTTTCTTTGGCTGGAATCAGAAAGATTAAAGAAGAAGGCGTCACCTTTAATTCCCACATAGATGGTCGAAAGATTTTTATGGGACCTGAGGAATCCATGCAAATTCAGTCCAATTTAGGCTCTACTATAGCTATGGCATTTGATGAATGTCCACCAGCACTTGCTGAGAGAAAATATGTGGAGGATTCTGTAGCACGTACTACTAGATGGTTGCATCGCTGTAAAGCAGAAATGAATCGTTTAAATTCCCTGGATGACACCATCAATAAGGAGCAGCTTTTATTTGGAATCAATCAGGGGGCAATTTATAATGACATCAGAATTGAGCATGCCAAGGCAATTTCAGAGCTGGATTTACCAGGTTATGCTGTAGGTGGACTTGCCGTGGGAGAAAGCCATGAGCAGATGTATGATGTGTTAGACCATGTAGTAGAATATTTGCCTCAAAATAAACCAACTTATCTTATGGGTGTAGGCACTCCAGCCAATATCCTGGAATCAGTGGAAAGGGGCATTGATTTTTTTGATTGTGTATATCCAAGTAGAAATGGTAGACATGGGCATGTTTATACAAACCATGGAAAGCTGAATCTATTTAATCAAAAATTCGAAAAGGATTTAAGACCTATAGAGGAAGGCTGCGGTTGTCCTACATGCAAAACCTATTCCAGGGCTTATGTAAGACATTTATTAAAGGCAAAGGAAATGCTTGGAATGAGGCTTTGCGTTCTCCACAATTTATATTTTTATAATACAATGATGGAAGAAATCAGAGATTCATTAGATGCAGGTTGCTTTGCTATCTACAAAAAGAACAAATTAGCATCAATGGAAGCAGGAGAAGAATAAATATTAAATTATTATAAATAATTTCATTTTTGTTGCCATTGATAGTAAATTTTTGTAGAATGATTAATAGTGATTTTGGCGAAAGCCTAACATAGGAGGATAATTAGATGTTAAACAATAGTGTGATTTTGGCTACTGGCATGAACAGCTCAATAAGCTTAATTATTTGGGTGGTTGTTCTTTTTGTATTCATGTACTTCTTCATGATTCGTCCACAGCAGAAGGAGCAGAAGCAAAAGACAGCAATGATGTCATCACTTGAAATTGGTGATACAGTTCTTACTACATCAGGTTTTTATGGTGTGGTTATTGCTATTCAGGATGATACAGTTATTGTGGAATTCGGAAGCAATAAAAATTGCCGTATCCCAATGCAGAAGGCAGCTATTGCCCAGGTTGAAAAGCCAGAGGACGCCATAAAGTCTACATTAAAGGATGACGAGAAAACTAAATAAAAATAAAGACCGTTAAGTCTTAATTGGCTTAACGGTCTATTTTTTTTATTTCTTATTTTGATTTTCCTGAAGCTTCATAGCGCGAACCTTTAGAGGCAGACCCCAAAGTGTGATAAAGCCTTCTGCATCGTGGTGATCATACAAGTCTCCGGTAGTAAATGATGCCAGTGATTCTGAATAAAGTGAATATGGTGATGTGGTGCCGGCTTTAATAATATTGCCTTTGTACAGCTTGAATTTTACTTCACCAGTAACATATTCCTGTGTAGATTTAACAAATGCCTGGATTGCATCACAAAGAGGAGTGAACCATTTTCCTTCGTAGCAAACCTGTGCAAGCTTTGCACCCATTTCTTTTTTCATTTCCATTGTCGCGCGGTCTAAGCATAGCTCTTCCAATTGAGCATGTGCTTCCATGAGGATTGTTCCACCAGGAGTCTCGTAAACACCACGTGATTTCATACCAACCACTCGGTTTTCTACAATATCTACGATACCGATTCCGTTTCTGCCGCCGATTTCATTTAATTCTTTGATGATATCAGAGACCTTCATTTTCTTTCCGTTTACAGATGTAGGAACACCTTTTTCAAATGTCATTGTCACATATTCAGCCTTATCAGGGGCTTTTTCTGGTGGAGTAGTAAGAACCAGCAAATGCTCATAGTTTGGCTCAAGTGAAGGATCCTCTAACTCAAGACCTTCGTGGCTGATATGCCATAAGTTTCTATCACGACTGTATGATTGGTCAGTAGAAAATGGAAGATTGATTCCATGTGCTTTGCAATAGTCGATTTCATCCTGACGTGATTGTAATTTCCATTTATCATTACGCCATGGAGCGATGACCTTAATATCAGGAGCCAAAGCTTTGATGCCTAACTCAAATCTAATCTGGTCATTTCCTTTACCTGTAGCACCGTGACAAATAGCAACAGCACCTTCTTTTCTAGCAATCTCCACAAGCTTTGCAGCAATCCCAGGACGAGCCATTGCTGTACCAAGTAAGTATTTATTTTCGTAGACAGCACCAGCCTGAACGCATGGAACAATGTAGTTATCACAAAAATCATCAACGATATCTTCTATATATAATTTAGAAGCTCCTGATGCTTTTGCTCTCTCTGAAAGACCATCTAATTCCTCGCCCTGTCCGCAATCTATACAGCAACAAATAACTTCATACCCGTAGTTTTCTTTTAACCAAGGGATGATAGCTGTGGTATCCAAGCCACCTGAATATGCTAATACAACTTTTTCCTGTGCCATGATTTTTCTCCTTTATATGTTCATTTATTTATCTGATACATACTGTACTACATTAAAGTGGAAAACACAAGTGCAAATATATGCATACATTATGCATAAAAATGATATTTGTGAAATATAACCTTGAATTATACTGGGGTGAGATGTATATTTATGCAATATTAATTTAAAAAAATACACTTGAACACTTTACTTCATAAAAGTATTGTAATACAATCAGTGGGTAAGATTTAGTAGGAGGAATATTTTTTATGATAAAGGTAGGAATAATTGGTGCTACTGGTTATGCTGGAGCTGAACTGGTTAGGATTTTATACAGTCATCCAGAGGCAGATATTGTATGGTATGGCTCAAGGTCGTATGTAGATGAAAAATTTGCTTCTATATATAAAAACATGTTTACCTTGGTTGAAGATAAATGTTTAGATGATAATATTGAAGAACTGTCAAAACAGGTGGATGTTATTTTTACAGCTACTCCCCAGGGATATTTGGCAGGTGTTTTAACAGAGGAAATTCTAAACAATTGTAAGGTGATTGATTTATCAGCTGACTTTAGAATAAAAGATGTTGCTACCTATGAAAAATGGTATGGAATAGAGCACAAAAGCCCACAGTTTATAGAGGAAGCGGTTTATGGCTTATGTGAAATCAACCGAGCTAAGGAGGTTGGAGCCAGATTAATAGCTAACCCTGGCTGTTATACCACATGCTCAATCTTAACGGCGTATCCCCTTGTGAAGGCTCACCTTATAGATCCTGCCACTTTGATTATTGATGCTAAGTCAGGTACAAGCGGAGCTGGTCGTGGAGCAAAGCTTCCTAATCTGTATTGCGAGGTGAATGAGAATATAAAAGCCTATGGTGTCACATCACACCGCCATACACCAGAGATAGAAGAGCAGCTGGGCTATGCCTGTGGCAAGGAAGTGCTGCTGAACTTCACACCTCACCTGGTTCCTATGAATAGGGGAATTCTTGTTACAGAGTATGCTTCACTTATTAAAAAAGATGGAAAGCTTCCTACAAAGGAAGAGGTTATGGAGGCATACCACAGTATGTATGATGATGAATTCTTTGTAAGAGTATTAAATTACGGAGAATGCCCAGAAACCAAATGGGTGGAAGGCAGCAATTTTGTGGACGTAAGCTGCATCATAGATGAAAGAACAGGACGTATTGTCATGATGGGAGCACTGGACAACCTGGTTAAAGGTGCTGCTGGACAGGCTGTACAGAATATGAATATTATTTTTGGTTTAGATGAGAAAATGGGACTTGATTTTGCACCTATGTTTCCATAAAAAGGATTAGTATGAATTACTCAATTAGAACGATGGAAGAAGCAGACTATGAAGAGGTCTATAATTTGTGGACTACCATTCATGGATTTGCAATGCGAAGTATAGATGACTCAAAGGATGGCATTTTAAAATTTATAAAGCGAAATCCTAATACATCTGTAGTGGCAGTGTGTGATGGAAAAATAGTAGGCTCTATTCTGGCTGGTCATGATGGAAGGCATGGCAGTTTTTACCATGTATGTGTACACGAAAATTATCGTAAACACGGTATAGGTAAAGCCATGGTGACAGCATCAATGATTCGCCTAAAAGATGAGGGCATCAACAAAATTCAGCTTGTAGCCTTCTCAGGAAATGAAGTTGGAAACCATTTTTGGCATGCTGAAGGCTGGCGTGAGCGTGAAGACTTCAACACCTACGACTTCGTACTCAACGACGAGAATATTATTAGATTTAATAGGTAGGTTGTGAGGTTTTTCATCTAAACATATAAAAATTTTAGATGAGCTTCACCTGAGGATTTATAGAATTATTTAAGAGTATAGTAAATAATATTTAAAACTTTAGATGAGCTTCACCTGAGCTTATATAATTATTTTTGAGAGTATAGTGAAAACGATGAAAAAATAATTATATAAGGTCGGGTGAAGCGGACTATATATAAAGGAGACGATAATATGAAGTTGATAGATGGTGGAATTACGGCGGCAAAGGGTTTTGAGGCTGCAAGCACAGCAGCTGGAATAAAATATCAGGGGCGCACAGATATGGCCATGATTTATTCTACCAGCCCAGCTGTCAGTGCAGGCACTTTTACTAGTAACGTGGTAAAAGCTGCATGTGTAAAATGGGATATGGATATTGTACATTCTGAGAAGCCTTTACAGGCTGTAGTTATTAATTCTGGTATAGCAAATGCCTGCACTGGCAAGGAAGGCTTTGATGCTTGTGAAGCTACTGCAAAGGCTGTGGAGGAAGTGTTAAATGTGCCATATGACACTGTGGCTGTGGCATCAACTGGTGTTATAGGAATGCAGCTTCCTGTTGATAAACTAACAGCTGGTGCAAAGGCAATGGCACCTAAGCTTGAGGGCAGTATAGCTGCTGGAACAGATGCCTCTAAGGCTATCATGACTACAGATACCGTTAATAAAGAAATTGCGGTGGAATTTGAAGTAGGTGGCAAAAAGGCTGTTCTAGGTGGAATGAGCAAGGGCTCTGGAATGATTCATCCTAATATGTGTACTATGCTGGCATTTTTGGGCACAGATGTTGCCATCACTAAGGAACTGCTCCAGGAAGCTGTTAGCGAAGTAGTTTGCGATACTTTTAACATGATTACAGTGGATGGTGACACATCTACAAATGATACACTTATTTGCATGGCAAACGGTCTGGCTGAAAATGAGATTATTGATAAGAAAGGGACTGACTATGATTCGTTTAAGGAAGCATTGTTGTTTGTCTGCGAGACATTGGCTAAGAGAATGGCAGCTGATGGAGAGGGAGCCAGCAAACTATTTGAAGCTACTATCGTAAATGCGAAATCTAAGGAAGACGCAAAGATTCTGGCTAGAGCTATTGTAGGTTCAAATCTTTCCAAGGCAGCTATATTTGGATGCGATGCTAATTTTGGCAGATTTCTATGTGCCATGGGTTATTCAGGGGTGGATTTTGACCAGGAGGATGTGGAATTATTCTTTAAGAGTGTAAATGGCACCTTAAAAGTGTTTGACAAGGGTACTCCTATTGTGTTTGATGAGGATGAGGCTCTAAAGATTATGAAGGCAGATACAGTTACAATTTATGTGGATATGCATGAAGGAAGTGCAAAAGCCACTGCCTGGGGATGTGATTTAACATATGATTATGTAAAGATAAATGCAGATTATCGCAGCTAAAATGGAGGAGTAAGATGGACAAGAGTATGCAGAAGGTTATGGATAAGGCTGAGGTTTTGATAGAGGCTTTACCTTATATTCAACGCTTTAACAGAAAAATAATTGTTGTAAAATATGGCGGAAGTGCCATGATTGATGAGGAGCTTAAAAAGCAGGTTATTCAGGATGTAACACTTCTCAAGCTGGTTGGTTTCAAACCAATCATTGTTCATGGTGGTGGCAAGGAAATCTCAAAGTGGGTTGAAAAGACAGGCATGACACCAGAATTTGTCAATGGTCTCAGA
This sequence comes from uncultured Pseudobutyrivibrio sp., assembly GCA_946548305.1. Taxonomy (GTDB): domain Bacteria; phylum Bacillota; class Clostridia; order Lachnospirales; family Lachnospiraceae; genus Pseudobutyrivibrio. Next base: position 19,381 of record CAMNPQ010000008.1, on the reverse strand, counting down.
AAGACAGATGAGCCTACAATGGAAATAGCTGAGATGGTTCTTAATAAAGTGAATAAATCTTTGGTGCAAAACGTTCAAGCATTAGGCGTAAACGCTGTAGGTGTTTCTGGTAAAGATGGTGGAATGCTTAAGGTTAAAAAGAAACTGTCTGATGGACAGGATATCGGTTTCGTAGGAGAAATCACAGAAGTAAATCCAAAGATTATTATGGATTTACTGGATAAGGATTTTCTTCCAATTGTTTGTCCTATAGGAATGGATGAAAACTTTGTTACTTATAATATTAACGCTGATGATGCAGCCTGCGCTATAGCAAAGGCTGTTAAGGCAGAAAAGCTTGCATTTCTGACAGATATAGAAGGCGTTTATAAAGACAAAGATAATCCAGATACTCTGATTTCGGAATTGTCTGTAGAAGAGGCAAGGGAATTGATTGGAGATGGATTTATTGGGGGCGGTATGCTGCCAAAGCTTAATAACTGCATTGACGCCATAGAAGAAGGTGTTTCAAGAGTGCATATTTTAGATGGAAGAATAGCACATTGCTTACTACTTGAAATCTTTACAAATAAAGGTATTGGAACTGCTATAATTGGTGACAAGGATATGAGGTATTACAATGAATAAAAATCAGATTATTGAGATGGCTGATGATAGCTTACTACACGTTTATAATCGTTTCCCGGTTGTGTTTGACTATGGCAAAGGCGTATATCTATATGACAATTGTGATGAGGCTTACCTGGATTTTGCTTCAGGAATCGGAGTAATGGCTTTGGGATATGGCAATGAAACCTTTGAAGAGTCCCTTTATTCTCAGATAAAAAGAATAACTCACACATCCAATTTGTACTACAATATGCCTATGATAGAAGCGGCAGAAAAGCTTTGTAAAGCTTCTGGGATGGATAAGGTGTTTTTTACAAATTCAGGTGCGGAGGCTATTGAAGGGGCACTTAAAACAGCTAAAAAGTATGCCTATCTGAAAAGGGGAGCAGGGGATTATGAAATTATTGCCATGGAAAACTCTTTTCATGGAAGAACTGTAGGCTCACTTTCAGTAACAGGTACTGACCATTATCGTGAACCATTTTATCCTCTAATGAGTGGAGTTAAATTTGCTAAATTTAACGATTTTGGAAGTATACTGGCTAATGCTACTGATAAAACATGCGCAATCATCCTTGAGACAGTTCAAGGAGAGGGCGGACTTTATCCAGCTGACAAAGAATTCCTTGAGAAGACCAGACAATTCTGCGATGATGAAGGAATACTTTTGATTTTAGATGAAGTTCAGTGTGGAATGGGACGTACTGGAAGTATGTATGCTTTTCAACAGTACGGAATAAAGCCAGACATTCTAACCACAGCAAAAGCATTGGGAAATGGTGTTCCAGTTGGTGCATTTGCAGTTACAAATGATGTGGCAGCAAATTCCCTTGTGCCAGGAGACCACGGCACCACCTACGGTGGAAATCCTTTATGTACACAGGCTGTATCTCAGGTTTTTGATTTATTTGAAGAGTATAAGATAATAGACCATGTTAATGAAATAGCACCTTATTTTGAGCAGGTGCTGGACATACTGGTTGAAAAATATGACTTTGTAAAAGAAAGACGTGGCCTTGGGTTGATGCAGGGCTTAGTGCTTACAATCCCAGTAAAAGAAGTTGTAACAAAAGCTTTGTTAGACGCACATTTGGTAGTGCTTTCAGCAGGCGCAGACGTGCTTAGATTATTGCCACCTCTTGTAATTACAGAGCAGGATATTGACGATTTTAAAACAAAAATAGAAGGAGTTTTTGACACATTTCTGTAAAACTCTTGTAATAACTGACAAAATTCGCTACAATAAGCAGGACGACACTAGAATCTCCTATAGTTTAGATAGGAGATAACATGAAAAGATTTATTTGTTTTGCTTGTTGTAGCCTTTTTCTGTTTACAGGCTGCACACAGGCTTCGTATTTTCAATCAACAGAACTTGTGGAAGAAACTGAGGTGTCACACACTGAAGAAGAAACAGTCGAAACTCTGTTGCCTGAGACAATATATGTGCAGGTGGCTGGTGCAGTGGCGCATCCAGATGTTTACGAGCTTCCCACAGGTTCACGAATCTATGCAGCATTGGAAGCTGCAGGAGGTCTTCTGGATTCAGCAGACGATAGCGAGATTAATCAAGCAGCGGTTTTAGAAGATGGTCAAAAGCTATACGTATATACGGTAGACGAAGCAAAAGCCATTGCTGAGGAATTAAAAGAGTCGCAGAATGCAGATGATGGACTTATCAATATCAATACAGCCACAGCAGCAGAACTACAGACATTACCCGGAATTGGAGAGGCTAAAGCCAATCAGATTGTTGCATATCGCAATTCCAAGGGTGAATTTTCATCCATTGATGAGATTAAAAATGTTTCTGGTATAGGCGATGGCATTTTCAATCAAATTAATTCACTTATAAAAATTTGACTTCTTGAGGATTATTAAATGGCAAAGAAAGTATTAGTTGTAGATGATGAAAAACTTATAGTAAAGGGTATCAGATTTTCCCTAGAGCAGGATGGAATGGAAGTTGATTGTGCCTATGATGGGCAGGAGGCTCTTGACCTGGCTATGGCTAATCAGTACGATATGATACTTCTTGACGTTATGCTTCCCAAATTAGATGGGTTTGAAGTGTGCCAGAATATCAGAGAGTACTCTAATGTTCCAATAGTTATGCTCACCGCAAAGGGGGATGACATGGACAAAATATTAGGTCTTGAGTATGGTGCTGATGACTATATTACCAAGCCATTTAATATACTTGAAGTGAAAGCCAGAATCAAAGCAATTATGCGTAGAGCATCATTAGGTCAGTCGGTGACAGTTGAAAAGCCTGTGGAAGAAAATATTATTGAAAATGGCGATTTAGTGCTGGATAAAAGCAACAGACGACTTACTATTTTAGGTACAGAATATAATCTGACTTCAAAGGAATTCGATATGCTTCTTTTACTTGTTACAAATCCTAAAAAGGTATTTTCCAGAGAGGATTTGTTGCACAGAATCTGGGGAGAGGATTATCCGGGAGATGAAAGAACAGTTGATGTTCACGTTAGAAGACTAAGAGAAAAAATCGAGCCAAACCCTAAGGAGCCAAAATACGTCAGAACTAAATGGGGCGTTGGATACTATTACATGTAAAGTGAGTTGAAATGAAAAATAAATTTAGCTTCTTATTTTTTCGCAGTATAGGTTCTAGAATTGCACTTATAATTATTTGTGTAGGCATCATTCCTTTTTTGGTTTGTGTGCCTATTTCTTTGCGTGCCTTTGAATCAGTTTCTATTCATACTGATGCAACCAATCTCATGGCACAGGCTATTTCATATAATAATCAAATTGTTACAAGTGGATATGTCACAGGTGAAAAAAATGAGGTATTAGACACTGAATTCAAGGCGATTGCAGACAGCTATAATGGTCGCATACTCATTATTAATTCATCCTTGAAAATTGTGCGAGATTCCTTTTCAGTGGATGTGGGAAAAACTGTAATCTGGGAAAACATTATTTATTCCATGCAGGGTGAGTCTTTATATTATTATGATAGGCTTACAAATTATCTTATAGTTTCAGTGCCTCTTACAAACTCTGAAGGAGATACTGTGGGTGTACTTGTAATAAATAAATCAATGGATTATTTGAAACAAAATGAAGATGTGTTTGTTTCTTATATGATGATTATGGTAGTGCTCATTATCTCAATCACTATTGTTGTGGCTGTTGTATCTGGAATACGACTTTCTAGACCGATGAAAAAAATGTCTAACTCATTGGATTCAATAATTAGAGAGCATGATACAGTTTTGCCAGAAGTGAAATCCTATATAGAAATGGAAAATATAGCCACGAAATTTAATGAAGTAATTGGCAAACTTCATGCAATAGATGAATCAAGGCAGGAATTTGTATCAAACGTATCACATGAGCTGAAGACACCGCTTACATCTATGAAGGTCTTGGCAGATTCGTTAAATGGTTCAGAGGATGTACCTATTGAAATGTACAAGGAATTCATGCTGGATATAGGTGCTGAAATTGACAGAGAGACAAAGATAATCAATGATTTGTTAAGCTTAGTGCGAATGGATAAAAGCGGTGCAGTTTTAAATATTACAGCCGTGAATATCAATGAATTGATTGAACATATTCTAAAGAGATTAAAGCCAATAGCAGAAAAGGCTGACATAGAGGTTGTATTTGAATCCTTCAGACCTATAGTAGCAGAGGTGGATGAAGTGAAATTTACATTGGTTGTTACTAATCTGGTAGAAAATGCTATTAAATACAACAACGAAGGTGGATGGGTTCACATTACCCTAAACTCAGACCATCAGTTCTTTTATATCAAGGTGGAGGACAATGGCTTGGGTATTCCAGAGGACTCTGTGGACTTTATTTTTGATCGATTCTATAGAGCTGATAAATCCCATTCAAGAGAGATTGGCGGTACAGGTTTAGGTCTTGCCATCACAAAAAGCTCTATAGCTATGCACAATGGTGATATAAAAGTACACTCTAAACTAGGCGAAGGTTCCACATTTGATGTGCGCATTCCTTTGAATTATATTGAGAAGGAGGCATAGCAGAATGAGAAATTATAAAAAGCTTTTAAATCTTCTGATAGTTGGTATGTTGCTTCTTTCACAGGTGGCTTGCACTTCATCTTCAGAGGAGAAAACCGGAGAAAAAATATATTATGTCAGAACAGATAAAGCTGGTATAAAAGCAATTGATTATACCTTTGAAAATAATGACACAGATTCAAAAATTCAAGAGGCTATAGTTCAACTACAAAAGGATGGGGATGATATAAATTTGTTAAATACCATTCCCTCTGGTATTGATGTAAAAAACTGGGAGCTTAATGAAGGAAATCTTAGTCTGTTTTTTGTAGGTGATTATGAAGTCTTAGATACTTATACCGAGATACTGGTTAGGGCAGCTATAGTTAAAACTCTGGTTCAGATAGATGGAGTGGATTCTGTTTCTATTTTTGTAAACGATGCTCCTTTGACTGATTCCAAGGGAGAAAGCATTGGACAAATGACTGCTGACACCTTTATCGAGGATTTTGGGCAGGAGACTGACTCTTTGCTTTCTACTGAGCTGGTGCTTTATTTTGCAAGTGCCAATGGAATGTATATAATTCCTGAGACCAGAGAGGTTTATTACAGTAGCAATGTTTCACTGGAAAGACTGGTAATAGAGCAGCTATTGAAAGGTCCAGAGTCTGATGGTATGCTTGCTGCCATACCTAGTGGAACAAAGCTAAACTCCATAACTGTTTCAGAGGATGGAGTGTGTATTGTAAATTTTGATGCCACAATCGAAACCACAATAACAGGAATAACCGAGAATGTTACCGTATATTCAATAGTTAATTCATTGACAGAGCTGGCAAATATAAAATCAGTTCAGATACTTGTAAATGGTGAGACACCTCATATTTCAAATGTAGATGCGGATTTATCCTCTGCAATATCAAAAAATGATGATATTGTAAATGTGGTTTCAGAAGAGGAGGAGGAACCGATTTATGATGAAGAAGAGGATGCTGAGATAAAAAATACTAATTGAGAGTTCTTGACGGCAGAATTATGGAGGATATTCATTGAGGAGAATACTTGCAGGTATTTCCTTGCTGTTTATTATTGCAGTTATTTTAAGTGTATATGGCCCCTGGGATTTCCTGGGGGCTTATACAAAAATAAATGTTGCAGACAAATATCTTTCAGATGATATGCAAATATCAGCCACTGGAGATGTAATCTGCAAGGAAATAAAAAACGATAAAACTGTTTATTACATAAAAAATGCCACCATAGACTGTGAATATGGTAGGCTAAAAAACACTTCTTTTATTTTCAAATTTGATTCAGATACTATTCCAAACAAAAGTAAAATAAATATTGATGGAGATATAGCATTATTTTCTGTTGCTACAAATGAAGGTGGCTATGATATGAAAAGCTACTACAATTCTTTGGGTTATTACTTTGAGGTAACAAATGTTTCTATTAACTCTATAGAAACCAGGTCTTTTAACAATGATTTTTTCTATAGAGTAGATAGAAAAATACAGAAGGTTTATGAAAAGTATTTGCCAAGTGAGGAAGCTGGGCTGATGGCAAGTGTTGCTCTAGGAAACAAGGGAGAGCTTGACCAGGAACTAAAAAGCCTGTTTACAATGGCAGGAATCGCACATATTTTAGCTGTCTCGGGGTTGCATATATCAGTAGTTTGCATGTCAATTTACAGACTGCTAAGAAGGCATGGATTTTCCTTTATCAAGGCTTCTGTGGTTTCAACTACAGTTGCGATTTTCTATGGGAATATAGCTGGGGGCAGTGTCTCATCCATAAGAGCAATAGGTATGTTTTTAATATATTTGATAGCTAATGTATTGGGTGAAAGCTACGATTTAATCACTGCGCTTTCTGTAATGGCAGTATATTTGCTAATTCAGAATCCACTATATATAAAAAATGGCAGTTTTATTTTTTCCTTTGGAGCTATACTTGGAATATTTTATATAGCAAGCCCACTTACAAAAAAGCTTTTATTAATAAGCAATTGTTCAAAGCGATTAATAAAAAGTTATGATGGAAAATTTTGGAAAATAAAAAGTAAATATGTGAATACCTTTACACATTGGATTTTAAGCAGCATACTGTTTACCTTTGGTATAAACGTAGCAATGCTTCCAATTGTGACAAATATGTACTATGAAACACCTCTTTATTCACCAATAATAAATTTTCTGGTGCTTCCAGCTATGCCTGTATTGTTGGGATTTGGTTTGATAGGAGGCATTTTAGGAACCATATTTTTGCCATTAGGCTATCCATTTCTTATTGTATGTCACTTTATCATTTACTCCATGGAATTTTTGGCTGATACATTTTCAAAATTGCCTATATCGCTTGTGTGTGTTGGCAGAAAGAGCATGCTTCATGTTGCGATTTATTACATATTATTGCTTGCAATCATTAATGGCGAAAAACTAAAATCGTATTTTTTTCCAGTAGATTCAAGTATAAATCCAAGAGTATATTTAAAAAGACTAAAAAAATCACTGTTACTTTCTGTTCTACTGTTATTATGTGTCGAAGCATTATGGCTGGTTCCAATAAAAAAAGGTTTTGAAATAGACATATTAGATGTGGGACAGGGAGATGGAATATACATTGACTCTGGTGATGGAGTGAGATTTTTTATTGATGGTGGTAGCACCAGTTCAGATGCCATTGGTAAATATACCATACTGCCATTTTTGAAATATAAGGGTGTGTCTAGGATAGATTATTGGTTCATATCCCATACAGATTTAGACCATGTATCAGGTATAATAGAATTACTTGAAGCTGGTTATGATATTAGAAATATTGTGCTTACCTCTGAGATTTTACGTGATGATACACTAGATACCATTTTAAGTCTTGCAGATAAAAATAAGACAAATATCATTTACATGAAACAAGGAGAAATTATTGGAACAAAACACATTCGTTTCAAATGTGTATTTCCAAATCCCAAAATTCAGTCTGATGATGTCAATGCCTTGTCCTTATCCCTTTTGATGGAGTATGACAAAAATATAGATGGAGTGATTGATTATAGTGCCTTTTTTGGAGGGGATATTGGTGAGGAGCAAGAGATGATTATTGCAGAGTCAGACTTGATAGAGAATATTGATTTATTAAAGGTTAGCCATCATGGTAGCAGATTTAGCTCTAATCAATTGTTTTTGGACAAATTGTCCCCTGAAATAGCTGTGATAAGCTGTAGTAAAAGAAATAGATATGGACATCCTTCTGATGAAGCTATAGAAAGAATAAAAACTGTTACTGAAAATATATACTACACCATGTATTCAGGAAGAGTGAGAATAAATGAGAAGGGGCTTAATTTTTTCGTTAAGAATTAAGAACTAACTTTTTTCAATGGCTTGCAACATTTTTCTACTAGGGGTAGAATTTTCTAGTGATTATACTTTTTAGAGGTAGGATATTATGAACAAAAAAAATGAAGCTACAAAACCAATAGGAGCTATGGTGTTTTCCTTAGTTGCACTGTGCCTGATAACAGGATTTACAGGCTGCACTTTACCATCCAAAGATAGTAATACAAAAACGCAAGTAGAGGATTTGACACCTAATGAGGCATCATCAGATAAGGAAACTGCAAAAGATGATTCAACAACTGATTTAGAGGATGAAAGCCCCGTAGAAGAAACAGCAGAGGAAGAAGATTCAGCTGTAAGTTTTGATATGCTTTCAGAATACTCATTTTCATTTTCCAGCGGTGCTGGTGGATGGTCAGACGATTTTAATATAGAAAAAGATGGTTATTTCCATGGCAGCTATCATGATTCCGATATGGGAGACTTGGACGAAGAGCTATACCCAAATGGAACAGTATATTTTTGTAATTACGAAGGTCATTTTGCTGATATAGAAAAAATAGATGAATATACATACAAAATGAAAATGACAGATATTACGATTTTAAATGATGATGAGGAATATATCGAGGATGGAACAAGATGGATACCTCTTACTCCTTATGCTTTAGATGGAGCAGATGAAATCGATATTTATTTACCAGGTAAGCCTGTGTCAGAAATGTCTGAGGATGTTCAAATGTGGCTTTTTATTCCATATCAGGAGCAGCAGGAGACGCTTGAAGATTTAGCACTTGTGAATGTTAATAATGAATACGGTATCACTTCCGCAGAAAGGCTTAGTGCCAGTGAAGATGCCCAAATGACTTATGATTCCACTAAAGAAAGCTTTGAGTATTACAACGGATTGATTGAAGAGACCAGTAATACAGGTGATTTGATTTCTTATACTGATATACAAAAGCAAATGACAGACAGCACATTAAATTATATTTGGGATTTAATTAAATATAATACTGATGATGATACATACAATAAAATATTAGAAGAACAAAGGCAGTGGCTGAAGGACAGGGACACTCAGCTTGCAGGCTATACAAAGGAAGAATATGGAACTAGCTATGAATATCTTGTTAATTCAGATTATGCCAGTATGACCCTTGACAGGTGTGAAGCACTGCTAGAGTATTTAAAGTAATAATTATGGAAAACAACAATTTAGAAGAACTATATAATAATATGCAAAAGATTCATGAAAAAGCCACTGTAATATATGACCAGACCGGCATACCAAGTGCTCTTAAAAATGAGTTTAAAAACAAGGTGTCTCAATACAGTGGAATGTATGAATCTGTGGAGAATATGAAAGAACTCACCTCAAAGCCTGATACATTGGACAACCTTATCAATCAGCAGGTGGAGATTATGAATGTCTGGATTAAATGGGAATTAGATTGGGCTAAAAGAGCGGCTTGCTATGTATCGGTCTAAATGCTTGTGGAAAAGCTGAAATTGTGGTATCTTTAGGGATGTCTTTTATATGAGAAGGAGTAGAAAAAATGGTAAATTTTAAAGAAGATGAAGCACTAAATACTTTAAACCATTCATGTGCACACATGATGGCTCAGGCTGTAAAACATCTTTATCCTAATGCAAAATTTTGGGTTGGTCCAGTTGTAGAAGAGGGATTCTACTATGATATGGATCTTGGCGATGTAATGCTTACAGATGAGGATATTGCAAAGATTGAAAAGGAAATGAAAAAGGTCGCTAAGACAGGCGCAAAAATATATCGCCGTGAGATTTCAAAGGCTGAAGCTTTAGAGATGTTTAAGGATGATCCATATAAGGTAGACCTTATCAATAACATGGATGAGGATACACAGACAATCTCATGCTACGACCAGGGTGATTTCACAGACCTTTGCCGTGGACCACACGTAGACAATGTAAAGATGTGCCGTTACTTTAAGCTTGTTAAGCACTCTGGTGCTTACTGGAAGGGTGATGCTAACAATCAGGTGCTTAACCGTGTATATGGTGTTTGCTTCCCAACACAGGAGCAGCTTGATGAGCACCTTGCACTTTTAGAGGAGGCTAAAGAGCGTGACCATCGTAAGATTGGTAAAGATATGCAGCTTTTCATGTCAGATGATTTGATTGGTAAGGGACTTCCAATGTACCTTCCAAATGGTTATACAATCTGGACAGAGCTTGAAAACTACATCCGTAACAAGGAGCGTAAGCTTGGTTACCTTCACGTTATGACACCATGTGTTGGTACAGTTCAGCTTTACCAGACATCAGGTCACTGGGATCACTACAAGGAAAACATGTTCCCGGCTATGGAGGTTGAGGGAGAGAACTTTGTTCTTCGTCCTATGAACTGCCCACACCACATGAGAATCTATGCTAACAGACCACATTCTTATAAGGAGCTTCCTATTCGTATCGCTGAAATCGCACATGATTTCCGTTTCGAGTCATCAGGAACTCTTAAGGGTATTGAGAGAGGTCGTCACTTCTGCCAGAACGATTCACATATCTTCTGTACACAGGATCAGATTAAGTCAGAGGTTAAGAGCGTATGTGACCTTATCTTCAGCACTTATGAGGATTTTGGTATTACAGATTACAGATGTGTTCTTTCACTTCGTGACCCAGCTGATACAAAGAAGTATCATCAGGATGATGAGATGTGGAACACAGCAGAGCAGGCTCTTCGTGAGACTCTTACAGAAATCGGCATCGAGTTCACAGAGGAGATTGGTGAGGCTGCATTCTACGGACCAAAGCTTGACGTTAATGTTAAGCCAGCTATTGGTAACGAAATCACACTTTCTACTTGCCAGCTTGATTTCTGCTTACCAGCTAAGTTTGACCTTACATACACTGATGCAGATAGCAACAAGCAGACACCAGTAGTTATTCACAGAGCTATTCTTGGATCTCTTGATAGATTTATGGCTTACATTCTTGAGGAGACAAAGGGAAATCTGCCACTTTGGCTTGCTCCTACACAGGTTAAGGTGCTTCCTGTAAAGAATGATGATGAAGACCTTAACGCATACTCACAGAAGCTTGTAGATGCATTAAATGATGCTGATGTGCGTGTTGAGTTTGATACACGTTCAGAGAAGCTTGGCTACAAGATGCGTGAGGCTCAGATTCAGAAGGTTCCTTATCTTGCTGTACTTGGAAAGAACGAGGAGGCTGAGGGAACTGTTTCTTACAGACTTCACGGTGAGCAGGGAACTACAACAGTTAAGTTTGACGAGTTTGTAGAGCTTATCGTAAACGAGATTAAGACAAAGGGTCATAACTAAGCCTTCCCCTTGAGGGGAAGGTGGCTCCGAAGGAGTCGGATGAGGTGTTAACTATATGTATAGAAAATGCAACTTATGCCCAAGAGCCTGCAACATTGACCGCACTAAGAGTCTTGGCGTATGTCAGGTCTCAAATAGAGTGAAGATAGCTAGAGCGGCTTTACACTTTTGGGAAGAGCCATGCATTTCTGGTACTAAAGGCAGTGGGGCTGTATTCTTTTCAGGATGCAGCCTTCACTGCGTTTTTTGTCAGAATGAAAAAATCAGTCATGGGCAGGTTGGAAAAGAAGTTACAGTAGATAAGCTAGCTGATATATATCTGGATTTACAAAAGCAGGGGGCTAATAACATCAATCTTGTCACAGGAACTCATTACATTCCCGAGATTGTAGAATCTGTTAAAATAGCAAAAGCAAATGGGCTTGAAATACCAATCATTTATAATACAAGTGGATATGAGACGGTTGAAAGCCTTAGGTTGTTAGAAGGTATCGTAAATACGTATTTACCAGATTTTAAATATATGGATTCCAGCCTTGCAGTAAAATATTCTCATGCCGCAGATTATCCTGAGGTTGTAAAAGAAGCCATAGCAGAAATGGTAAGACAGTGTGGCACACCTGTATTTGATGAAAAAGGCTTTATAAAGTCTGGTGTGATTGTTCGTCAATTATTACTTCCAGGGCATGTAAAGGATGCTAAAGCTATCATTAAATATCTATATGAAACCTACAGTGATAATATCTACATCAGCATGATGAGCCAGTACACGCCAATGCCTCAAATTGCTGCAAATTACCCTGAATTAAACCGCAGAGTTACAAAGCGTGAATATGATAGCCTGATAGATTATGCACTGTCTATAGGGGTGGAAAACGCCTTTATACAGGACAGAGCAGTAGCGAAGGAAAGCTTTATTCCAGAGTTTAATAATGAACTGTAATTATCAAATAAGTCTAACTATTTCCTTGAAAAATTCACTAGTAGAACGTCTGAATTTAAGCTATACTTTAATCTATGAGACGTATAGACGAAGATATAGCAAAAGGACAATTTCAAAATTTATATTTAATATATGGAGAGGAAGATTATCTTAAGCTTCAATACAGAAACAAACTATTGAAAGCCCTTGTCAATGAAGGGGACAATATGAATTACTCAAAGTATGAGGATGCAGGAATAGATGTATCTCAGGTGATTGAGCAGGCTGAGACTTTACCTTTTTTTGCAGAACATAGAGTTATCCTTATTGAAAACAGTGGGTACGGAAAAAAGATTCCAGAGCAGTTTGGCAATTATCTTTCCAAGATACCTGAATCCACTATTTTTATATTTGTTGAACACTCTGTAGATAAAAAAGGAAAGCTATATAAGGCGGCAAAGGCAGCAGGTAGAGATATCGAAATGAATATGCCAAACGAGAGTGTGTTGGCAAAATGGGTTGGAGCTCAATTAAATGAAGTAAAAAAACAAATGAAAAGAGATGCATGGTCTCAGTTTTTGATAATGACCCATGAGTCTATGGACAATATGTCGAGGGAGCTAGAAAAGCTGATTTCCTATGTTGGCGATAGAAACCAAATCACTGTGGAGGATGTAAATGCGGTATGCGTTGCCAAGGTAGAGACAAAAATATTTGACATGCTGAACGCCATTTCTGCAAAGGATATGTCAAAAACCATGGATTTATACCAGGATATGCTTTCTGCAAAAGAGCCCCCTATGAAAATTCTTACCATGATTGTAAGGCAGTTTAGACAAATGAAGGTAATAAAAGAACTATCTAAGTTTGGAAACAATGCCTCTACAATTGCTGGTAAAATGGGAATGCCAGATTTTGCTGTTCGCAGAACAATGCAGTTGTCAAACAATTTTTCTGATGTAGAAATCAGTAACCTGTTAGAGGATGCAGCTGATTTTGAGGAAAGATTTAAAACTGGAAAATTAGATGAAAAAATGGCTGTAGAACTATTAATGATGAAATATGCGGGAAAAAACTAACTAATTAATATTGTACTAATTGGAGATTGGCAAAACTATAGTATGAGTACTAACGAAGCACCTAAACTACATTTGTCGGAAATAAAACCAGAGGCTACATTGTCTATTATTGCATCACTTGGCAATAAAAAGATGGAGCTTCCTGTTGAGTATGCAAATATCTCTATGGAAGAGTACGAAGAGCTTACTTCAAAATATGAAAATCGCTTTTTGCCACTTGAAAACATTTTACGAGAGATGCAGAATCACTTACAGGAAATCGACTTTAGTGGTTCTTTATCATCATTGGAGCTTATAGCAATCACTAAAAATGGAATATTTCACTGGGAAAATGTAAAGATTGCAAAATATTCTTTTGCTTCAGGAAAAAGGATATATCTGGCAACCTGTAGACGTTTAGAAGGAGAAAAATATAATAGGCGCAGAGGTGTTAGAATAAATATTGACAAGATGATGGATATAGAGCAGGGGGAAAATACCTATTCTGTGTTAGTAAGGGATTTGTCTTACTGTGGAGTTGCTTTTATAGAAAAATCTGGTGCTCAGATTGATCCTGAACAGGAATTTATTTTGCACCTTATTGATTCTGATGATGAAGGTGAAGAATACTTAGTAGGCAGAATACATGGGAGAGTAAACAATAGAAAAGACTATGAAGGTGGCGGTATTTTGAATGGATGTGTTATATCGGCTAACCATGCAGCATTTTTGCAAAGATATATAGCCACAAAGCAGCTTGAAGCAATTCGAGGGAAAAAGTCATCAAAGAAACTGCAACAGAATATGACAGGAGAGTATTGGCAGGAGGATATGGCTGATGCTCTGAAAAAAATAGAATAATAAAAAAGCATCGGCTGACGGGACCGATGCTTTATTTTAATTAAGCTAATTTGTTTACAAGCTTTGTAAGACGAGATACCTTACGGCTAACAGTGTTGTCATGATAAACACCCTTTGAACCAGCCATCTCGATAACTTTTATAGCAGCCTTAAGCTCTGACTCAGCAACAGCCTTGTCACCTGACTCAACAGCAGCCTCAACACGCTTAACGTATGTCTTAACCTCTGATCTGATTGCCTTATTGCGCTCTGTTCTAACAGCTGTTACCTGAACACGCTTCTTTGCAGATTTAATATTTGCCATGTGTTGCTACACCTCCAATTTGTATAAAAATAAAATGTTCTAATTAAATTGCGCTGTAGCCGGACACGGACAGTTCAACGCATACTCAAATATAATAGTTAATACCTATGTATTTGTCAATAGTTTTAAAGCATTAATCTAACAAAAATTTTGATAAAACCTGATTGCTTACATCGATGCCGATATCTGTTAAGAAAAGCCTGCCTTCTTTGGCTTCCATAAAGCCCTGGTTTCTTAATGCTGCAATAACTGGACCATAAATAGCCTCTATGTCTATATCAAACATACTGTAGAAGTCGGCTCTTGCAATACCATCAATTTTGCGAAGACCTAAATACATAAATTCAGCCATTGCATCTTTTTTTGAAAGGACTTCCTCAGTTTCGTAGTAAGGAGAAGAGAATGTGGTTGTTACAGACTTTCCTTGTTCTATTGCTTCTGAGGTTTCGATATATTTGTAGATATCCCTAACATTGCTTGCCCTGACATTATTGAATAAAGTTGCTGCGCCAAGCCCCAGTCCTAAATATGGAACTCTGTCCCAATAGCCCACGTTATGACGGCATATTTTACCATTTCTGGCATAGTTGGATATTTCATACCTTTTATATCCTTTTGACTCTAAATACTGCATTGTAAGCCTGTACAGGCGGTATGACATTTCATCTGTGGGAAGTTCCTCAGTTTCCATGCCTGCCTGCTGTTTTACAGCATCAAATTTGTATTTGTCATAAAAAGGTGTGCCTTTTTCTATAATAAGAGAGTAGGCGGAGATATGTTCTGGCCTAAGCATGGTAACGGCATTTAAAGTGCGTTCCAGCTTCTCTACATTTTGGTAAGGCAAACCAGTCATAATATCTACATTAACATTGTCAAAGCCTGCTTTTCTAACTAAATCAAAGGTATGAAGAAAACGGTTGTAATCATGAATACGACCTAGTATTTTTAATTCGTCATCATTGACAGATTGTAAGCCAATGGATAGACGATTTACCCCGATGCTTCTATATACATTTAGCTTTTCTGCTGTAAGTGTTCCTGGATTACACTCTACTGAAATTTCAGCTAGTGGATCTACCTTGAAATGCTGTTTTACAGTTGTGAGGATGGCATCCATTAAATCCTCAGAAAGCCAGGAGGGAGTGCCACCACCTATATAGATGGTTTTCACTAGACATCCCAGGTGGGTACTTGCTGCATATTTTATTTCAGCCAACAAAGCAGCGGTGTAACGCCGCTGCATTCTTTCATCGAATACTCCAGAAAGGAAATCGCAATATAAACATTTTTTAACACAAAATGGTATATGTATATATATTTCTATAGGAGTCATTTTAATCCTCGTCCAGCTTTAGAACGCTCATAAAGGCAGCCTGTGGTATTTCCACATTACCTATCTGACGCATTCTCTTTTTACCTTCCTTTTGCTTTTCCAAAAGCTTTTTCTTTCGTGTTATGTCACCACCATAGCATTTTGCAAGTACGTCCTTACGCATTGCCTTAACGGTTTCACGAGCAATAACCTTTGAACCTATTGCAGCCTGGATTGGTATTTCGAAAAGGTGACGTGGAATCTCGCCCTTTAGCTTTTCACACATTTTACGCCCTCTGTCATAGGCTGTGCCTGAAAATACTATAAATGACAGGGCATCCACTTCTTCTTTATTAATAAGGATATCCAGCTTTACAAGCTCGGATTTCATATAGCCCTTTAATTCGTAATCGAATGATGCGTAGCCGCGGGAACGGCTTTTTAGAGCATCAAAGAAGTCATATATTATCTCATTTAATGGAAGAGTGTATTTGATAAGTGCGCGAGTCTCTTCGATATACTCCATGCTGATGTAGATACCACGGCGTTCCTGACATAAATCCATAATTGCACCTATGTAGTCACTTGTAACCATGATTTCAGCCTCAACGATAGGCTCCTCCATGTAGTCTATTTCTGATGGATCAGGAAGATTGCTTGGGTTGGTAAGCTCAATCATTGTTCCATCTGTTTTGTGGACTCTGTACACAACGGATGGAGCGGTAGTTACCAAATCCAAATTGTATTCTCGCTCTAATCTTTCCTGAATGATTTCAAGATGAAGCAGACCTAGAAAACCACAGCGGAAACCAAAACCAAGGGCGATTGATGTCTCAGGCTCAAATTGCAGTGCGGCATCATTTAGCTGTAGCTTTTCTAATGCGTCTCTCAAATCCGGGTATTTAGCACCATCCGCAGGGTAAAGACCACAGTACACCATAGGATTAACCTTTTTATATCCAGGTAGAGGGCTATCAGCAGGCTTGTTAGAATGGGTAATAGTGTCACCTACTCTGGTATCTCTAACATTTTTGATGGAAGCTGTCATATAGCCAACCATACCTGCTGGAAGCTCATCACAAGGGATGAATTGACCAGCACCGAAATAGCCCACCTCCACTACGTCAAACTGGGCTCCGGTTGCCATCATTTTTACCTTATCCCCAACCTTAAGTGTGCCTTCTTTTATTCTGCAAAATACGATTACACCCTTGTAAGAATCGTAAAGGGAATCGAAGATAAGTGCCTGAAGAGGAGCCTTAGGGTCACCAGTTGGTGCAGGAAGCTTATTAACGATTGCCTCTAAAACATCATGGATGTTAAGACCAGTTTTTGCAGAGATGCGGGGAGCATCCTGAGCTTCAAGGCCTATTACATCCTCAATTTCCTCAACAACTCGGTCAGGGTCTGCTGAAGGTAAATCTATCTTATTGATTACAGGGATTACATCAAGGTCGTGGTCAAGGGCAAGATATACATTAGCAAGTGTCTGAGCCTCGATACCCTGGGCAGCATCAACCACAAGAATTGCTCCATCACAGGCAGCCAAGGAACGGGAAACTTCATAATTAAAATCCACATGACCTGGTGTATCAATAAGATTGAAGATATATTCCTCACCATCATCAGCCTTATATATAATACGAACAGCCTGGGATTTGATTGTGATTCCGCGTTCACGCTCTAAATCCATATTATCAAGAACCTGAGCCTGCATTTCACGGTCTGTGAGAGTGCCGGTCATTTGAATGATACGGTCTGCAAGTGTTGATTTGCCATGATCTATATGGGCAACTATACAAAAGTTTCTAATTTTACTTTGATCCATGTTTCACCTCATAAAACTGTAATTATCTTTGCTAAAACCTTGTGATTATTAGCAAAAATGATTGCGTTAATATATTACCAAAGCTTTTGAAAAATAACAATTACAAGAAAGGAAGGGGAAAGAAATAGTTCAATATAAAATAAGAATATTATTAGTTATAGAAAATAAAAAGGATTCAGCTGCCGAAGATAGCTGAATCCTTTATAGAGGGAACACCACCGTTTATATATAGTTAAAATAGCATTGCAATAGTATAAACTACAAAGGCAGAAAGCCAAGCTATAGCGCATTGCCAGATGACTATACCGTATGCCCATTTACGGCCTAGCTCTCTTTTTATTGATGCCACAGCAGCTACACATGGAGTGTAAAGTAGTGAGAACACTAAAAGAGCGGCAGCAGAAGCACTAGAAATGGCATTTGTTACATCGCCTGAGAACAGTACTTCAAGGGATGAAACTACACTTTCCTTTGCAATAAATCCACTAATTAAAGATGTAACTATCTGCCAGCTGCCAAGTCCAGCAGGAGCAAATAAAGGAACAAGCCATCCTGATATCATAGCAAGTATGCTGTCCTTAGAATCTGTAACCAGATTAAGGTGTGTATCGAAGCTCTGTAATACCCATATTACAATGGTAGCAAGGAATATAATTGTAAATGCCTTTTGGATAAAGTCCTTTGCCTTTTCCCAAAGAAGCTGTCCTACATTTTTAAGGCTTGGCATTCTATAATTTGGAAGTTCCATAACAAATGGAGCGGCCTCGCCTTTAAAGCGGGTAATTTTTGCAAGTAAGGCACATACAATACCAAGTATCATACCTGTAACATAAAGTCCTACCATGATTAAAGCCTTATGCTCAGGGAAAAACGCATCTACGAAAAATGCGTATATTGGAAGCTTGGCACTACAGCTCATAAATGGTGTCATAAGAATCGTCATTTTTCTGTCACGCATACTAGGAAGAGTACGGCTTGACATAACAGCTGGAACTGTGCAGCCAAAGCCTATAAGCATTGGAACAATACTTCGTCCTGAAAGACCAATCTTTCTTAAAAGCTTATCCATTACAAAGGCAACTCTTGCAATATAGCCGCTATCCTCTAAAAGTGACAGGAAGAAAAACATGGTGACAATAATAGGAAGAAAGCTTAAAACACTTCCCACACCTGCAAAAATTCCATCTATTACAAGTCCCTGAATGGTTTTATTTACATTGCCTGCAACCATGAGAGTTTCTACTGACTGGCTTAGGCTATCTATGCCAGCTTCTAAAAGTCCCTGTAAGCCACCACCGATTACATTAAAGGTAAGATAAAATACCAGACCCATGATAGCTATAAATATAGGAATTGCTGTATATTTTCCGGTGAGAAATCTGTCTATCTGCTCACTTATTATAGTACCTTTACTTTCTCTAGGCTTTATTACAGTGTTGGAGCAGACTCTGTTTATAAAAGCATATCTCATATCAGCAATAGCAGCACTTCTGTCTAAGCCTCGTTCGTTTTCCATTTGAAGTACGATATGCTCTATTGTTTCTATTTCATTTTGTTCAAGGTTTAGTTGATTTATTATCAAAGCATCCTTTTCAATGACCTTTGTTGTGGCAAATCTAAGTGGAAGATTAGTGGCTTTTGCATGATCTTCAATCAAATGGCTTATGGAATGTATGCCTCTGTGGACAGCACCGCCGTTGTCATTTTCATCGCAAAAATCCTGCTTTAATGGCTTTTCTCTATAGTAAGCTACATGTAATGCATGCTCTATCAGCTCATCTACGCCCTCGTTTTTTGCTGCTGAGATAGGAACAAC
>CAMNPQ010000007.1 GCA_946548305.1 uncultured Pseudobutyrivibrio sp. | reverse complement strand
GGAACCTCTACTATTAAATAAAGGAATGTATTTTTCATTGATGTTTTGAAAATTACATCCTGTAGCATTCGAGAATAATTGTATGTTAGTGGATCAGCAAATTTAATGTTGATACCCTTTCCTGTTTTGAATGATGTAATTAAAGCTTGTATGATTGGATAAAAACTCATTATAAAAATGAGAATTGTCGCTGGTGTAAGGAACAACCAGCCAGCTGCTAACTGTTTATTAGCAAGCGTCATTCCTCTTCTTTTCTTCTCCACGATAACTACCCTTTCTTTAAAAATGGGAAGTGGGCAAGCCACTTCCCATTAAAATACATTATATTTACGGATTAAAGTCCCATTTCAAATCTAAGATTTGATTCAGCCTCTTCAAGTGCCTGGTCTGCTGTGTAACCATTCTGAAGAACATTGATAAGAGCTGTTGCAAGTGCTGTTCTTGCCTGATAGTGATAATCTGACTGCTCTACTGTAGCAACGTTCTGTGTATACTCTACGATGTCAGCGTAGATTGGCTGACCATTGAAGAAATCAACACCCTGCTGATATACGTCTGACTCTGCAGCTGCTGCACATGTTCCGATAACACCACCATTGAGAAGTGCCTCATCATATGTGATTGACTGTCCATCCTCAGCTGAACGTCCACCAAATGTGTAAGCTAAGAAATCTTTAGCAAGATCTGTCTTTGTGCAGTTTGCTGTGATGTAAAGTGAAGAACCACCGTTTGAAGCATATCCTGGCTTACCTGTAAGTGTTGGAGCTGGAACGATTTCCCACTTTCCTGAGTTCTCAGAAACCTGCTTCATTGTTGGGATAATCCAGTTACCATTGAATACACCAGCTACCATATCGCCCTGGATTGCCTGATCTGTGTAATCAGACCAATCGTTAGCAAGGTAAAGAACATTGTCCTGAGCAAGTGTTACAAGTGTGTTGAATACCTTAACAAGTGTTTCGTTCTCTGTGAAGTATGGCTCGCCATCCTTGAACTGTGAAACTCCCTCTTCCTGAAGCATCATATAGAATAAGTCGTTTCCATCACCGTCCATGCAAAGGAGATACTTTCCTGTTGCAGCGTATACATCCTTACCAATCTTATCGAACTCATCCCAAGTAATACCTGTTACATCATCGATTGTGTAACCTGCCTGCTCAAGAAGGTCTGTTCTGTATGCAAAAATTGCTGTACCTGCATCAACTGGGAATCCATAATGAACTCCATCTACAGTAGAGTATGAAAGCTTTTCAGCTCCAAGTCCTGACCAATCGCAATCTGCATCATTAGCATCCTGCCAAGCGTCTGGATAGTTTGTTACGTACTGCTGGAAATAATGATCCTGGAAAAGTACGATATCTGGTAATGTGCTATAGTCACCAGCTTCTGCTGCAAGTGTAACAGCATTCTCAACGTCTGATGACTGAGACTGAGTGATTATTTCAAGATGGAAATCTGGATTTACTTCCTGATAATCCTTTTCAGCTGCTTTAAGAGCTGGAATGTTGAAATTCTCATCCCAAGCGTATACTGTAAGTGTGTTCTCGTCTGCCGACTGAACATCAGCTGCTGGAGCAGCTCCCTCTTCTGTTGTAGCTTCTGTAGCATCACCTGATGCTGTGTCTGTTGTTGCTGTGTCAGCACTGCTTCCGCAAGCTACCATTGAAGCTGCCATTGTGCCAACGAGCATAAGTGAAAGTAACTTTCTCTTCATTCTCCATTCTCCTTATTGTGTAAAAATTTTAGGCGCTATTTGTGCATCATGCACAATTTATATCCTAAATCACGCCCCTCATATGGTCATAATACTAGTTTATTATATTTTTTGTTCATCAAAATTGGCTTTAAAATGTGCATTTTTGACTATTTGAGATTTTTAAATAATTGTTTTTTGTGGGTTTTAGCAAATAAAAAAAGTCCTTTTCAGGACTTTGTATTCACATGTTACCATCCTTTTTTGGCACTGATGTGATAATTCTTTTTTGATATTCCCTGGGTATTTTCCTCTTTTTTCCACTGATAAGGTGTTTTCCCAGTAAGCTTTTTAAAATTTCGATTGAATGTAGAAGGGGTCTGGTATCCTACTCTAAATCCCACCTCTTCCATAGCATAGTCTTTATTTTGAATTAATTCACAGGCTTTATCGATACGCACCATATTCAGATAATCCAGAGGCTTCATGCTCATGCTTTCCTCAAAAATTCTTCTGAAATGGCTTTCTGACAAACCACACTCGTTTGCCACATCAGACATTTTAATATCCTCAGCATAATGCTCTCCGATATAGCTGACGCTTTTTTCGATGTAGCTGTTTAGACGTTTCTCCTCCAAGGTAAGTGAGGAACTCATGTCCTCGTTTATTCTTAGAAGCTCTACCACAAACGCCCTGAGATACCCTCTCACGGCCTGCTTATAATATGGTTTTGTCTCTCGATACTCCTCTATAATATTTCTGATTATGGAGGTCAAAACCTTATTTTGAGTCCACTGTATTACGTATCCCTGGTGATTTAGCCTTTTTATTACCTCCTCAGGCAGCATACGTGTGAACTGCATTTCTTTTCTAATAAAATTGTCAATATCAATGTACAAATATTCCCATTTACATATTCCGTTATTGTAGCTTTTTGTCTCATGGGGGATGTTTTCGGGAATAATGGTAATCAGTCCCCCTTTATAATTCACATTGGAATCCTCTATTGTAAGCCTGCCATTTCCCCAATAGCAGTATCCAATTTCCATATAATTATGAAAATGCAATAGATTTTCCTGCTCGGCACCATAACTGCGAACCCATGTGTCCCCTAAAAGTGCCATGACATAATGCCCATCTGGAATTTCGTAGTATCTGTATTCAATCTGCTTTTTCTGTTTTGCCATATTCTCCCTTAGTGTCTGCGATTGCGTTCATCTGAATAATACTCAGCTTTATCACTGTACATTAATTTATCCGCTCTATTTACTAATTCTTCCACACCCTCGGAATTATTTTGCCATATAGCACCTATAGCCATAGGTACTTTTTTACTCTTTCTTCTGAGCTTTTCGGTCATTTCCATAAAATGCTCTTTATCAATCTGCGGAACTATGGCAACGAATTCGTCACCGCCTATTCTATAGCAGTATTTCTTCTTGAAAACTGTGCCTACCGCATTTGCAACCTCTTTGATAAGTGCATCACCTGCCTCATGTCCCTCATTGTCATTGACAAGCTTGAGACCATTTATGTCTACAAAGCACACACCAACAGATAGTTCCATTCCCTCTAGCATCCTGATAGTAGAGTTGAATGAGTGCCTGTTTCCTAAATTTGTCATGACATCATGAGTACTCATGTAGGTCATTTCCCTTGCTAAAATGCGATTTCTAAGCTCCTCTGAGATAAAAATAGCCACAGATTCAATCACTTCTGCCATATTTACATCAGTATTTCTATTGTAATTGTCTATTATCAGATAACCAATTATATCCTTTTTATCATTTAATGTAGCAACAGCATATCTGGTTATATTTCCTGACAAAACATCATCATAAACTTCTCTATTTTTCTCGCTTATCACAGAAGTATCGTCTACAATGAGCACTTTGTTCCCTTCTAGCTGCCTGTTCCACATCATAAAGAAGTCATACTTTTCAAAGTCTTTTTTTGATGGTAAACCTCTGCCGTTTTGCCCATCCATCCACTCGTAAATATCACCAAGCTGACCTCTGTTTGATTCAACAATATAAGCTCTGTCAGCCTTTAGTACTGTTCCAAGTATCTTGAGTGCTGCCCTGATACCCTTTTTAAATTCATTTGTAGACAGAACCTTTGCACACTCTATAATCACATTATTAGAGTTAGTAACTATTTCTCTAGTCTCTTCTTTACGCTTTTCAGCTGTCACATCATGGATAATGAAGGCACAAAATCCCTTCTGATATACAGGAACTGCCCAAAATTCGAACCACTTGTTATATAAAGTGTTGAAGGTACGATTTATTACAGATTGGCGCATGAAGGCTGCCTGATAGCTAAGCCTAATCCAATCCTCATCTCTATTGGTGACGGTAGAATAGTATGTTGAGCCTACCAATTCAGCTGTTGATTTTCCAACTAAAGACGAATATTTTTCATTAACAAATATAAATTGCATATCCCTAACTGTTCCAAAAGGGTCAGTCAGTACCTTAAACAAACAGCATGCATCTGGTAATTCTTTAATCATATGCAGAATTTCACTTGGAGTGAAATCATCTGCCTGCTCTGTGAGTTTTTCTTTGTCTTTTTCTAACATATTATCCTCCCCGTCAACATTTTTCCCTTATTATAATATAATTGAAAGACCTAAAAAACAAGGCTGTATTGCTCTATTTTTCCTCTATAATCATAGCTCTTAAAAAGCCAGATAAGCCGTAGTCTCTTTTTCCACTACCCATGCCTACTTTTTTTACTATAAATTCCTTTGGTAGCTTGTCGCTTGTTTTAATAGCCGCTACCGTGGCCGCGCCTGTGGGAGTTACCAGCTCACCTGTTACATCCACTATTTCCACAGGAATGTTATACTCTGACACTATGTTTATAACTGCAGGAACCGGAACCGGCAAAATACCGTGTTGACAGCGTACTGTTCCTTTGCCATCTGTCAAATGCTCCACTATCACCTTGTCAATATCAAGATTATCTAAGCACACAGCTATTGCAACAATATCCACAATGGAATCCACTGCACCCACTTCGTGAAAATGAACCTGCTCTACAGGAACTCCATGAGCCTTAGACTCTGCCTCTGCCAGTATTTCAAATATTTTTTTTGCTATGCCTCTAGCCCGCTGTGACATAGCAGTGCCATCTAATATTTCATTTATTTCCTTCATACCCCTGTGAACATGGCTATGTTCATGGTCGTGGTGATGTTCATGGTCATGATGATCATGGTCGTGCTCATGGTCATGTAAGTGATTTGAGCTATGTAAATGTCCGTACAGATACTCCATATCATGGTCATGACCGTCGTGTTCTTCATCAAGAATCACATCAAAATCCATGCAGTCTAAACCTGCTCGCTTTACCCTGCTATAGGCAATTTTAAAGCCTTCCGCCTTTATGGTACAAAGGATTTCCGATAGAAGTTGCTTGTTTGCACCTAAATCTAGCAATGCCCCTACTGTCATGTCGCCACTTATTCCTGATTTACATTCTAAATATAGTGTCTGTCCCATTTTTTGCCTTTCCTTGGTGTTTAATCACCTTCAATTGCTGCAAGAATTAAAATTCCTGCAATGACCATGAACAAGAAAAAATACTGCATCTTTGTTAGTTTTTCCTTCAAGAATATTCTTGAAAGAATCAAGGATACCACGCAAACTGCAGATATAATAGGTGCTGCAATCGCTCCGTTGCCACTCATGGCAAAAACATAAGTAAACTGACCTGCAGTCTCGCAAACAGCCGCAATTACCTTATCCCTTTGCTTTGGCAAATCAAAACTCACACCTTTTATTTTCATAAATATCATAAATATAATTGCTATAACGAAAAATGTAAGCTCGTATGATGTGTTTGCCACCTCTTCAATTGTATCTTCTGTTACATTAACCAACGGACTGGTTTCTAAATCAAGATAATAAACATCTAAAAAACTGCCTAGAGCATCTAGTGTTGCATAACAAAATGGCATTGCAAATGCAATAATTGCCATCCTTTTACCCAGCTTCTTTTTTCTATCCGTCTCTCCAATATTTTCAAGGAAGCCAATTCCAAGTATACCTATAAGTATGAGCACAATGGCTACCGCTGAGCCTGCTGCAATCCTCTCCCCAAGGAAAATAACACACATAAGTGTTACTATTGCACCTGAGGTGTTTTCTATAGGGTCAGATATAGACTCTTCAATAAATCGCATTCCGAAAAATGAAAATGCCATTGAAATGATATAACAAAGTGACACTGGCAAATACGCAATCAGGTTTGCAGGATCATAGCCTATATCCTTAACTAGGAGTGTAAATATAGCATGGCATCCCATAACTACACCTACTGTCACTGATATTTTCAGGTGAGCGTATTTTTCCTCTGGATTTGCCCCTTTCTTATAAAATAATTCTGCAAGACCCCAGATTAGAGTCGTTGCCAATGTAAAAAATAACCACATAAACCATCTTGCCTTTCTATTATGATGGTTTACATTATATCAGAAACCTATGTGTCTAAAAAAGGCTGATTTCTCAGCCTTTTATTCAGTCGGTATGTCTATTTTTATCTCAATATCTATTTCTGTGTTTTTTAGCTTGTCTCTATTAATTCGTCTTTTTGTATCATGAAGTAATTCCCTTATTTTCTCCAAATCCTCATAGGCATCATCTGACGAATAAGGCTTACTTTCATCATCAAAATTAAAATCCATAACTAACCCCACTTTCACTGTGTGGATAGTTTAGCAAATTATTTTGAAAAATATATGACTTCTTGCTGACAAAACAGTGAAATTAAAGGCTTTTTCCCAATTAATCCAGCTTACCCTTTAAAGCCTCCATTGACTTTACAACAGGTTCATCCAAGTCAAAGGAATGGACATATCCATGTAGGGATTGAGCTTTTTGCATCAGTGTCTTTGAGTTCTTCCAAATAAAAATGGTGGAACGTCCTTTTCCATTTTTTGCTTCCTGGATAAGATTTGCCGCTGCACTGTTGCCGTCAAAGGCTACAACCACTGATGGTCTGCGCTCGAAAATCTCATAATTGATGCTTTTATATATACCCATACCCTCAGATTCAGTTGATACTCGTACCTTCACCCCAGCAGCTTTTATTTTTTCTGCCTCTTTTTTCGTAATCGCCGATGGCACAAATGAGTAAATTCTAAATCCCTTTTTATTGTTTTCTAACAGATATTTCTCATAGCCTGCAAGCTTGTGACCAATTACAAAGCACACCTCTTCAGGATTAAGGTACTCCAAAAGCTCATCCAATTGTGCTGTCGCATTAGCACTGAGCTTTGTTGTCCTGTTTTCTGTATTAAAGCTTCCTCCCAAGAGAACTATCGGAAGTTTTTCCCATGTGATATCCTCGATTTGCTCCTTAAATTCCTTGTTAGAGTCTAGCCTTATCTTTCCTCGTCCTGCTGGCTGAGCTATTTTGACAGCCTGCATTTTTTCTAGCAGCACCTCTTCCATATCACGATTACCTATCAGCTTAGAAAATGCTGCTTTTTTGGATGAGTAAGCAAGCTGGCTCTCCTCTATAATTTTCTCTTCTGCTTCTCGCATAAGAGCTAGTTCTTCCTGAGTAAGTCCTATCATTTTTTCCAGGGAAAGCTGCTCATCTATAGAGTTGGTTCCATATAAGGCTGCACCATCTGTACCCTGTACACACCTGATTCCCTGTTTCAAATACTGCTTTAGTGGATGTTCTTCCAGTGAATTCAAATTGTTTAGTCTCACATTACTTGTGATTTGGAATTCTAGAACTACGTTATTTTCCTTTAGTTCCTTTAAAGTCTCTTTGCCCTTTTTTGAGGTTGGACTATAGCTATATAAACCATGACCTAACCGCATTTTGGGCATAGCTTGACCTGGCTCTAATGACTCCTTGACACATGCAATTGAATGGGCAATATTGTCTTTTTGACTGTCGTTTTCACCTGCATGCACCCTTATGACAAAACTGGGGTCAATGCTTGCTATTTTAACGATTTCCTTGAATGCAGGCTTGAGTGTAATGATGTCGTTTATCTCCTCTCCGACAAAATCACACCCTGCCACATAAGGGTCTAATGCTGTCGCCTTTAGTACCTCTAGATTTTGCTCTAAATAATTTGCAGGGGTCACAGCATCCTTTACAATTGTCAGAGGTATACGTCTCATTGCAGCCAAAAATCTAATCATAACTCCTGTCTCATTATAGATATTTGGCATAACCTCATGAACCTGCCTAAGCATTTCTATGGACTCATATTTTTTTACAAGGGTGGTATCACTTATTTCAGCATAATACACCCCTTGCTTCTTATAGCTTCTGGCAATCCAAAGCAATTTGTCCTGAAAAATAGTGTTGTTTGCATAGTTTGGATTTTCCCTGTCCCTAAGCATTTGCTTTAAGGCCTCCCTAACATCTTTGTCAGGAATCATATCCACCTTTGAATAGTCAATCTTATCCTCTGATTCCTTGCCCTTACAAAATACATATCTGTATAGATATACCTTTTCCAGATTTGTAAAAACTGCCTGTCCATCTTTGATAACTGCAAGGGAATTCCTTATTTTTACAATATTTAACTCTGCATTGTCTAGATTATTAAGTATTAAATCCGCAAAATTTATAAAAGTATTATCATTTATTCTTCTATCAAGATATTTTCCCTGCAAATCAGATGACACAAACTGTCTTGCCACCTTTTCCCTCTGGGCATTCACCCGCTCCCACTGTGTGTCTGTAAGCTCTAGCTCCAGTTTTTTCACATAATATAGGGGATAGCGAATCTGATGGGCAATACCTAATGCTATTAAAATATCTCCTGTCAAATTGCCATTCATGTGTGTGTGCAAATCGCTGCGAAATTTTAAATCTTTTTGAATGGCAGTCTTAAAAATTGTTTTTTCAAGGGGTAATTTAAAATCCTTTGTCTGACTCATAAGTGTCTTTGCTATTGCAGGGATGGTAGCTTTTACATCTACACATCCCTCCTGGTTAATGCTTGCCACCTCTGTGCCCCGAAGGTTTAATATATAGCTTTCATGGTTGTTGCCATCTATAAAGCAAGGTATCTCATCAGTGATTATTAACATACCATTTTCGTCTTTAGACAATGGCAGTCTGCAGGTTTTTGCTAGATTGCGGATAAGATTCCCAGTACTGTGATTGGGCGTGGTGAGCACATAGTACATTTTGTCTAAATCCCTGTAAAGATTTACGATTATATCCTTCTCATTGTCTAAAAAAAAGCATGTTAAATATGTCATTATTGTTCCTTCCATTATTACATTTTCTTATCAGAAAGTAGCAATGCTAAAATATGGACTGCTTGAGGAAATTCCCCTGCTTCTATCATGGAATCTATTTCAGCTCTTGTATGTAAATGTACATTCAAAAACTCTGTCTCGTCAAGACTTTGTCCACTGACTTTTTTACAGTTTCTTGCAACGAAAATGTTGGCGTAATTATCTGCCATGGTTGCATTTGAAGGTACAGAAAGCAAAAATTTCCAGTCATCACTTTCGTAGCCTGTTTCCTCCATAAGCTCTCGTTTTGCTGCCTCAAGTGCATCTTCAGAACTTTCTACATTAAGCCTGTTTCCATATTGTTTGCCATCGGTTCTTTCAATGCCACCAGCACAGAATTCTGTAGTCACTCGCTTTATTCCATGACGAAACTGCCTAACGCATATATAGTTTCCTTCTTCATCTGTGGCTACTATCACCACATAATCCCTACGGCTATAGCTATAATATGGTTCAAAGGTCCTTCCATCAGGAAATTTGTAAGCACTTTTCCTAAAATCAATCCATTCATCATTTATAATGTGCTCACAGGATATTTCTTCCCACTCAAGCTTTTCATTTTCACCCATTATTTATCTCCTGCTAATTTTACTATGATGTCTCCATATCTGATTTATCCAAAAAACCTAATCCACTAAGTGTAATAACAAACCTGGAAATATAGTCCCATGTTGTTATTGGCCAGCAAAAGCCCAATCTATAGAGTATCTGCACTGTATTTCCACATTGTCTCTGGAGCATTACAGTTTCCTTACCATCCCTAGGTCTCATATATGCCATTATACTTGTAAGAATTTTAGCCTTATCTGGATCATTTTCTGCCTCCTCAAAGACCTTGGCAAACTCTTCACGTTCCACATATTTAATAGGGTAACCACAATCTGTCAACTCTCTAAATATATTTTCATAAGATATATTTCTATCGTTGAATACATGGAAAACTGTGCATTCTTCAGGTGTTTTCGAAAGAAGCACTATGGCTTTGGCAACAGCATTTATAGGCGAAAACTCCATGGTGTTTCCAAGCTGGTCATATGATGCACAGCCTAGCATTATAAAGCTCTTCAATCTTCCCATTGCTGAGTTTGTATCTGCATTAATCTGGAATTCTCCATCATAATCTCTTGGAGCTAAATTTCCTAATCGCATTATTTTAGCCTGAAGACCTTTTGTTGCTACAGCCTCAAGTACAGCACGCTCAGCAATAAATTTAGAATGAACATATTTATTATCAAGTGGCTGTCCTATATATAGTGATTTTTCATCTGGTATAAAATGATCTTCTACGGCATCCTTAAAGGCTTCACTGACTACACTCATTGTAGACGTCTGAATCAGCGTAGCCTTGGTCTTTAAGCAAAAATCGATTAGATTTAATACGCCTCCATAATTCACATCCTCTATTAGGGTGCCTGTAGAAAAATGTTTTACCACTGCTGCACAGTTGATAACGGTATCTATATGCATATCTTCGATACTTTCTAACGCTTTGCTCTCTGTAATGTCCCCTTCCACAACCAATAATTGATTTCCGA
The DNA here is from genome assembly GCA_946548305.1 of uncultured Pseudobutyrivibrio sp. Lineage (GTDB taxonomy): Bacteria > Bacillota > Clostridia > Lachnospirales > Lachnospiraceae > Pseudobutyrivibrio. The sequence continues at coordinate 21,444 of CAMNPQ010000007.1, read as the reverse complement.
TTAAATGTTCAATGGACTGACTGAAGTAATAAAAATACAAAGCCATCAAGCGTTTTGTCGCATTCACATTACCGTGAGGACGAAGCAGGCAGTATATTTTAGTATTTTTGTCCTTGTTACTAAGTAACTCATGTAAGATATGAATTCCTAAATAACCTACCGCACCTGTCAAAAGAACGTTTCCAATGGAACGCAATTCTCCTTTTTTAAAACTTTCCAATGTATTTTTTTCTAAAAGCTTATCTATCCTTGAGTAATCATAGCCTGAAATACCTTCAATTCCGCTATTTTGGACTTCTTTGCTATTTGTTTTTTCTACAATTTCCGCCAAGGCTTTTGGTGTAGGATTATCAAATACATCTTTAAAGTTTATAGTGTATCCCTTTTTACCAGCTTCTATGACAATAACTGTGACTAAAAGAGAGGTTCCACCCAAATCAAAGAAGTTTTCTAAAACTCCCACTTTCTCAATATGTAGTATATTTGAGAATATTTCACAAAATGCTTTTTCGGCTGGTGTAGATGCCGCTGCAGATTTATTATCTCTAAAAAGCTCTGGAGTTGGAAGATTTTTCAGGTCAAGCTTTCCATTTGGTGTAAAAGGCATTTTTTCCAGCTGCATATAGGCAGTTGGCACCATATAGTTTGTGAGTTTTTTCCCAAGTTCCTTTTTTAGTGCGCCAATATCCACCTTATGGCTGGCTGTAAACCATGCACACAGATGCTCTATACCATTAAGCTTCTCGATTTTAACGGCAGTACGTTCAATACCCTCCACTGCACCTAAAACTGACTCTACTTCATCCAGCTCAATTCTAAGACCTCTAAGCTTAATTTGGTTATCTTTTCTGCCTAGTATCTCTACATATCCCTCAGGAGTCCATCTTGCATAATCACCAGACTTGTAAATTCTATGACCTTGATATTCAACAAATCGCTCTTTTGTCATTTCCGGAAGGTTGTTATAGCCTGCTGCAACTCCCATTCCTCCAATGTAAAGTTCGCCTACTACTCCAACCGGCAATTCATTTCCATCATTATCAACTATAAACTCAATTACTCCTGGCAGTGGTCGTCCAGTATGAATTCTATCTTCATTTGTCAAATCTGCTGTATTGCTGGATACTGTTATTTCTGTCGGTCCATAGGTATTGAAAATCATTCGATTTTCTTGTTTTTTCAGTATAGCAAGCAAACTATCTGGGTACTTCTCTCCTCCACAAATTACTATTTTTACTTTCTCAAAGGCTTTTGAAAACTCTTCAGAACCAAGTAGTGTTAAAAGTCTAGATGGTGTTGAGCCAAACATATCTGTGTCTGTCGAAATTATCCTTTGTGCAAGCTTTGAAGCATCATTTATCTCATCATCAGAGGCTACAGAAAGTGTAAGCCCGTTAAATAAAGGTGCGGCCCATTCTTTTATTGAAAAGTCAAATGAAAATGTTGTAATAGCGGTCATTACATGGCCCCTTTCCACCATACCATTGACAAGAATGTTTCCTTTTGTATTCGTTACATAATTAACTGCACCTCTATGCCTTATCATAACCCCCTTTGGATTACCTGTAGAACCAGATGTGTAAATCATATATGCCAAATCATCCTGAGATATATTTACATTAGGTTTATTTTCATTATTTTCTTCAAGTAAGGCTTCAATATCTACAGCTGCTTTATCTGTAAATTTTTTCAGCATATCACTTGAAGTAATAATCAAGGTAGCATTCGAATCTTCAATAATGTATCTGACTCTTTCTGTTGGATAATTAGGGTCACATGGAATATAAGTGGCACCTGCCTTTAGTATTCCAAATATTGCAAAGAATATTTTTGCACATCTAGGTAACAGAATCACGACTCTATCCTTCGGTTTAATGCCTCGTAAAATAAGTCCGTTTGCCACCCTATTTGCATTGCTATCAATTTGGAAATAGGTATAATCACCATCAACAGCTGTCAATGCAAGCTTGTCTGGATTCTCCTTAGCATTTTTTTCAATACCTGTATGGAACAGAGTATCAGAAGAAAACGATGGTTTTACATCCCTTTCTCTTAAACTGTCTAGCTTTTTCCTCTCTTCCTCATTAAGGAGGGAAATCTCTCTTAGTTTGGTCTCACCGCAATTCGAAAAATTGTTAATTACTGTTGCGTATATTTTTATAAAAGTGTCTATAGATTCTTTTTTATATTCGGCATCATCATACTCAACTTCTACTGTTGGTTTACCATTTCTATCAACTATTCGTATTGTTAGTTTGAATTTTGCCTTTCCAAACTCTAGAGCCTCTATTCCTGTCAGTTTAGGTACATCTACTTTTTCTACGATACCTCGCTGATATTCGTACATAATGCTTACAGAATATCCCCACCTTGCACTCACTTCAGCAAAAGGATAGTTTTCATGTTCAACAGCAGTCTTAAGACCAGCTGCTACCTCTTTTATGTATTCATCAGTTGTACCATCACCTAATTTAGACACAAGCGGTATCGTATTTACAAACATTCCAAATGTATAAGCAAATCTCGCATCAGACCTTCCACTTGATATAGTTGCAATATGTACATTTTCAGATGCTGTCATTCTAGCAAGTGTGTAGTCTAAAGCAGCCAAATAAAAGCCTGCTTCTGTCACTTTGGTACGATTGCACACATTATCAACTGTTTCCTGATTTATTTCGAAGTATTCAAAACCTTTTTTGTGTGTATCACTACTAGCATTTGCATCCGTAGGCAATTCAGTTGCTGATTCATAATCTTTCAGAAGATTTCCAAAATAATTGTCATACTTTGCTTTCTCTTCTCCCTCGAGTAATTTTTTCTGCTCATTGACATAAATGTTGTACGACATGCTTTCACCTGTTGGTGTTTCTTTATTTAATGCATATCCCAGTTCATCTATGAACAGATTCATTGAAAAGCCGTCAAATACCAAATGATGAAAATCGCAGAATAGTGCTGTATACTCAGTTGTTTTTACAATAGCAAATCTAAACAACAGTCCCTTATTAAGGTGGAATGGTAAAACAAACTTTGCTTTAAATGTTTCAAATTCCTCTTGTGTGTACTCAAATACTGGTATTTCAGGAAGCTCTTGCTCGTCATAGATTGCCATTATCTGCTTATCAATAATACCAAAATGAACAAATAAGGATGGATTTGCTTTTAGCACCTTGTTTACAGCATTCTTCAATATGCTTGTACTCATATCCTTTTCAAAAAACATAACTGAAGGAATGTTATAAGAGGTATTATCTGGTTCTTTCATGCACTCAATATAAATACCAGCTTGAGCACTACTAAGCTCGAATTGAGAAACCTTCTCAACGGGTTTTGCCCCTTCATTATTTACCCCATTCATCCAATTTTCAATTATAGAATCCGCTATCATGGCAATAGACATATCCTTGATTTCTTTGAAAGGAATTTTTATGCCAAATTGCTTTGATAACTTTGCAGCCAAACGTATCATGTTGATACTGTTGAAGCCTATGTATTCCAGTGGAATATTAAGTGGAGGATTTTCTATATTTACAGCCTCGCCAATAATCTTTTTTAGTTCTTTTTCCAGCACATTATCCACATGGTTGGTATTTTCAGTATCTTCTATGATTTTTGGTTCTGGAAGTGCCTTTTTATTTACCTTTCCATTTTGATTTAGCGGAATCTGGTCTATCTGCATAATAGCTGATGGCACCATATAAGGTGGTTTTTTCGTTTTTATAAATGCAGCAATATCTTTAGATTCTATTTTTTCGTCACTTACAAAATAGGCATAAATGGCTTTCCCATCATCCCCTAAATCTTTAGCTATTACTGCAACATCCCTAATGCCTTCATATTCTCTAATAACAGCTTCTACTTCACTTAATTCAATTCTGAATCCATGAATCTTTACCTGACCATCACGTCTTCCTATAAATTCAATGTTGCCATCTGGTCGGTATCGTACAACATCTCCACTCTTATACGCACTAGCATATTCCCCCGTATCAAATGGGTTTTCAATAAATACCTCTTTGGTTCTATCAGGTTGGTTCAGATATCCAATACCCACATGAGGACCAGCTATTAGAAGCTCACCAAGTGCCCCAGGTGGTAATAAATGTCCAAACTGATCTATAACATACAGCTTTACGTTTTCCATAGGTTTTCCGATTGGAATATTATTTTCCTTTTTTTCCACTAAAAAGCTGGTAACACATATAGTACATTCAGTCGGACCATAAATATTTATAAAGCTTATATTTTCAGGTGGATCCATAGATGCAAGCTTTTCTCCACCTACTAAAATTGCTCTAAGATACGGATTTTTCATTTCCGCTGCAAACTGACGCCCCACCTGGGTAGTCATGAATGACATGGTCACACGATTTTCAATATAATATTTATTTACCGCATCAAGGTCTAGGCGCATATCTTCAGGCACTATGCACAATGCTGCTCCAGCAGCCAATGTGGGGTACATATCCAGCATGCAAGCATCAAAACCATAGGATGCATATTGACTTGCCACATCCTTTGATGTTAATTCAGTATATCTAATATACCAATCTATAAAACAAACCAGATTTCTATGTGTAAGTTTCACACCCTTAGGCACACCTGTACTTCCTGACGTATATAAAAGAATAAATAAATCATCAGGTTTTCCCACATACTTACATTCGCCTTTAGGAAGGCTTTCTACATCATCTGTAAAAAGAACATCTCCTTTATAATTTGAGACACTGTCCCTTAGCTTACCATCTGCTATAAGAAGCTTGGCATCAGCATCATCTATCATGAACTGCAAGCGCTCTACTGGATATGTAGGATCTAGAGGCATATAAGTGCAACCTGCTTTCAATGCACCTAAGGATGCTATTACCTGGTATATGCCTTTCTCTATTAGAATAGCCACTACATCCCCTACACCAATGTTTTTAGAATTGATATAGGCAGCTATCCTGTTGGCATATTCATTCACTTCTTTATAAGTTAAACTGATATCCTTGAATATTACAGCTATATTATCTGCATATTTTTCCGCAGCAGAATTAAACAGTGTAACCACTGTCTGGGTTTTGTCATAATCTCTTTGCGTATTATTCCAATTGTTTAGAATCTCTATATCTTTATAAGATGCTAAAGAAATATCCCTTACTTTTTTGGCACTCAGCATTTTCTGCAGGACATTTTCAAATGAGCGCAGCAATATATCAATAAATTCTTCAGAATACAAATCGCTCCTATATTCTGCACGAATATTATATATTCCATCCTTTTTAAACATCTGAAATGCCAGTTTTTCACCTGTGGCATTTTCCATAATAGGAATTCGTTTTATCTGCCTATTAGCGAACATGCCAACATCCAGTAAATCACCTTGATATGCGAAAAGTATATCGCCTGTTATTCCTGTGTCTGCGGATATGTTTGCAAAAGAATATATGTCATTATTCATACTTCCCAGCAACTGTACTTTTACCGATTCTAAGTACTCTCTAATATCCTGATTTCCACTGAATTTGGTGTAAACTGGTAGCGTCTTCACAAGCATAGCAACTGTTCTTGCAGTTTTTAAAGAATCCCTGCCATTGTATATCGTTGTAAACAGTGCCTCTGTCATTCCTGAATATAGCCCCAACAGTACACCAAAAGCTGCTGTCATGTATATGTTTTCTGTAACATTATATTTTCTACATTCTGCTTCCACAGCTGTAGATTCAAGGACTACATCCCTTTCAATGGCACTAAAGCAAGGCTCATCTTTCACCATATTGGGTATAGGTAGGCTATCGATTTCAAGTCCACCAAAAGTATCTAAATACCACTGTTTTGCATTTTCATATGCTTCTTCATCTACGGAAGCTTCGTCTTCTGCTATTTCAAATCCACTGTAAGTCTCTGGCTCAACATTTCCCCCAAGATATGCTCTTTCTATATCTTTCATGAAAACAATCATGGATGTGCCATCAAAAATAATATGATGCAAATCTATAAACAGAAAAACATTCTTTCCTGTATCAAAAATTCGAATTCTAAAAAGTGAATCCTTCAAAAGATAAAATGGCTTCATTAATGAATGAGCTTTTTCTAGCAGTTCGCTTTCGCTTATCTTTTCAACGTCCTGATGATAGATTTCATCCTCATTCCTTTGTTGTACCACTTCACCATCAGCATTAGTCTTTAGCTTTAATTTAATAAATGGATGGGCTTCTACAGCTGCCTCCACAGCTTTTGCCAGTACTGCTGCATCTATCCCCTCACCTAAATTCAGTAAAATTGGGTTATTATAGCAAGCCTCTCCCTCACGATTCATGGATTCAATATATATTCCAAGCTGTGTTCCTGTAAGAGGGTATTCATTTTTCTTGACCCTCTCTTTTAGTGCTCCATTTTTTTCACATACTTCACCTATCTTTCTAGGCGTCTTTTCAGCGTAAATAACTTTACTTGTAAGAGCAAGATCTGGACACAGGGTCATAAGCTTCATTACCTTGATACTGTCTCCACCAAGCATAAAGAAATCATCATCAATACCAATCTGCTCTACTCCAAGAGCTGATTCAAACGCTCTGCAAAGCACTGACTGCACCTCATTTTCAGGGGAAGCATACTGTGCTCTGTTAAGCTTTAAATCTGGTTCTGGTAAATTTTTCCTGTCAATTTTTCCATTTGGATTGATTGGAAATTTATCTAGATGTATATAAAATGTAGGAATCATATACTCAGCGATTCTTTTTGAAAGAAATTCCTTAATATAGTCTTCCTCCATTTTTTCGCCTGTATAATAAGCACACAAAAATACACTATCCTGAAAGCCTTTGATAGCTTTTACAACAGTCTCCTGTACCTCATCCATTTCTCTAATGACATTTTCTATTTCTCCAGGCTCAACACGCTGACCATTTATCTTAACCATCCAATCTTTTCTATTGATATACACTAGGTTGCCATCTGGCAGCTTTTTTAAGATATCTCCTGTATGTAGCCAGCCGCCTTTGAATAATTCACTTGTAGCCTCGGGATTTTTGAAGTAGCCTAGAGTAAATGATCCTTTCACACACATTTCTCCCTCTTCACCATCTGCAACAGGCTTACCATTCTCATCAAGCAAAGCCCATTCCACTTCATCCCTTGGAATTCCTACTGGAGTAGTTTCATAAGGCTCATCCACTAAAAAAGAACAAATTGTGCCTAAGGTTTCACTCATGCCATAATTATTGTATAGTTTATATCCATCTTTGCTGCATTGTCCTGATAGTCGCTCGCTTCCTGTCATAATAAGCTTTAATGAATTTGCTCTGTTGTGGAAATTTTTTAAAACAGATGGACTGATAAAGCCTACTGTGATTTGATGATCGTCATAGTAATCCTCCAGTTTTTTCACATCGCGCATTATTTCTGGACTAATCAAATGCACACAACCGCCAAAAGTGAGCACTTTATAAACTGCAATTGATGCCACAAAATACATAGGAGCACCCATGGCCCACTTCTGACCTGTTGAATAGATTTCCTTATTTCCCATTTCCCGGGCTGAAAGCAAGCCATCAAATGTATGTAAAATACCCTTAGGCATTCCAGTTGAACCTGATGTATAAAGCAGAAATGCCACATTTTTCTCCTGCTCAGGGAATAATGATATGTCAACTATTGTCGTTTTTTTGATTTCTTCTAAAACTGTGTCGTCAATAACAAATGGAGCGTCACAATTCATGCTTATGTACTTTACCCTCTCATCTGGAAAGCTTTTTCCTACAAAAACAGCAGCATGCCCTGACAGCCATATTCCACAGACTACAGCTACATACTCATATGAAGATTCAAAACGAACTGGTATATATGAATCTGGTTCTATCTTCTTGCTATAAATCCAAGAGGCGGTGGCTAACATTAAATTTTTTACAGTAGCGTAGTCCACGTTTCTTTGCCCACCTTGATCTACTATTGCTGTCTGGTCTTTATACTGATCCATAGCATCCCATAATAGTGTCACATAATCATTCATTGTAGCCCCCTCCTTACACTTCAATTTCAAAAATTGTATTGTTTAAATCTAAAACCCTAATATATGAAATCTTTATCGCCAGCTTTTTCAAAAGCTTAAGCCCGCTGATTTCATTATTTTCATCTCCAGTATACAAAGTTGGGTCAAATGGTATTCCATCATCCCTTATTCTCAAATATAGTTTTTCCTCTTTTCTTGATAGGCAAATGTCTATATTTTTCTCTTTGCCTTTGGGATAACCATATTTTGAAATGTTTGAAATCATTTCTTCAGAAGCTAATCCCAGCATATTCCCTTTCGATACAGGAATGTCCTCTTTAACACAATAATCTATTATTTTTTCCGAAACCATGACTGCTGCAACATCACTTCCTGTTACAGAAATATCACATATTCTTTCCTCGCTGTTTTCGGGTAAAGTCATAAATCCCTTTTGGGGAATAATAGCTTTCATTTGCAAGATAATTCTGACAACATTAAGTATGACAAATGACAGCAGTTCACTAAAGATGATTGCTATAAATATTCCTCTAAATCCCCATGTTCTTAGTCCTAAAATTATCAGAGGAACCTTTAATACCAAAAGCTGCATAGTAGAGCTAAGCATTGATAAAGATATACGCCCTATAGTGCGATAATAATTTTGTGAAATAGCATTCAGACTCAAAAAACAAAAGCCCAAAGCAAAAAACCTAAGTCCTACCAAAAGCTCTGGAAGAACTGCTTGATTATTAAATCCGTACATTGCAGCTATAGCTTGAGGTACAGCTATAAATATTGCCATTATGGCAACGCTCACAAGAAGTGCAGTTTTAACAGTTCTAGATAGCACTACACGAATTCTGAAATAATCCTTTTCGCCATATAATACTCCAGCTACCGAAGCAATCACAGATGATATACCATTCAAGAACATCTGCACAATATTCTGGGTATTACTTGTCACCGCATAAGCCATGTAATAGTCATTTCCTATCGACTGCACTATATTTTTATTTATCGTTGAAATTCCTATGACAGTCAATATTAGATATAGCAAATTTGGAAATCCACTTTTTATTGTATTAAACAGCTCACTTTTTACTTCTAATATGTGATGTATTCTAAATGATGGTGTAACCATCCTATTTTTGCTTTTAAAATACTGGGGTATAAATATAATGCCAGCTATAATATAGCCTAAGGCTGTGGAAAGTGCTGCACCCTTAATGCCAAGTGAAGTATACCTAACTAGAATATAATCCAAAACTAAATTGGCAGCATTTGCTACTATGTATATCCGGGATGCAAGTGCTGGATGATTATCTACGCCAATATAATAAGCCATGCCAATCACAAATGAGATAAATGGTATTCCCAAAGAAAATACCTGTATATAATCCCCTAACAGAATACTAAGTTGCCCCTGCACTCCTGTATATCTCACAAAGCTTGGGACTAGTATTGGAGATAAAAATGCGAAAAACAGTGAATATAAGGTGATTGCATATATACAGGCTCCCATAACCTTTCCAGCTGTTGAGATTTCTCTTTTACCAAGTAGTACAGCTATTGATAACGCTCCACCTGAGCCAAGCAGAATTGTTATAGCCTGAAGTGTATAGATGTAAGGGGATGCTGTGCTTATTACAGCATTGCCTATACTTCCAATCAGATTGCCTACTATTATGGCATCCACCACATTTCCTAGCTGTAATGCTATTGTGTTTAACACACCATTAAGCATATACTTATATATTTTTTTCCTGATTAATCTATCATTTCTCTCCATTGTCCGACACCTTGTCGTTATACATGTTCAAATCCAGCATCTTTTCACTTTTTGCCACTATGGTGGTTACAACAGCATCACCTACCACATTAGCCATTGTCTGCATCATAGAAACTATTGGATATAGACCTATGACAAGACTTATCGCCTCTGCTGGTATACCAATCTGCGGAACTAAAAGTGTTAGACATACCAGATTTCCCCCTGGAACTCCAGGTGCTCCTACTGACAATACTATTATTGCAAGAAATAACTGCAACAGCATGGAGCCAGTAATAGGCATCTCATATATTTTGGCGAAAAACAGTGCGGATATTATAAGTGTTATGCAATTGCCATCCATATTGATGGTAGCTCCCAGGGGTAAAGAAAATGAATATATTTTTTCAGATATTCCTATTTTCTTGCACTGCTTTATTGATGTTGGAAGAGCTGCGTTACTTGACTGCAATGTAAATGCTGATATCATGGCTGGATAATATTTATTAATGAACTTTAGTGGATTAAGTCCGTTGATTAGTATTAGCAGCATATATACTAAAATCATTATCATGCAGCCCAAATAAATAACTGGTATCCATGTGATTACATGTATAAATGATTTAAGATCCATGGAAAATGCCATTTTAACCATGGCGCAAAAAACTAGAATAGGCATGGCTGATACAATGGCTTCAGTAATCTTTGAAAATACCATATTCATTCCATTTATAAACTCTTTTGCCACAGGAGCTCTGTTTGAAATAGTTGCTGTAGCTAAGCCTAGGCATATGGCCATAAAAATTATCTGTAGCATATTTGATGTTTGAAATGGTGTAACAATGTCCACTGGAACTATACTTACCAATGTTTCTTTTACAGAAATAGTGGCAGTTGCGCCTTTTTCTATGGTTGCCATGGCACTCTGGGCATCTACCCCTTTTGCCAGGCTGGCATTGCCTATAGGAAAAGCTTTATATGTTAGTAAACCAACACAGGTTGCTATTATTGAGGTTAGTATATATGTAATCACTATCTTAAATGCAATCCTGCCCAAAGCCTTTATGTCGGTAAACTCCGCTATACTGCTGGCAATAGAAAAGAAAACTAACGGTGCAACAACCAGTTTCAGCGCATTTATCAAAATGGTATAGATTGGAATTACTATATTATCAATAAGCCAGTTTGCCGCCACCTCAGGTATGAAATTCTGAATAAATATTCCCACTAAAATACCTAACACAAGCACTACAAGTGTGGCAATTAGTAGCTTATATGGGGATTTTTCAACCTGCTGGACAACAGAAATCCTTTGCCTATTGTCACATTTTATACTGATATTTTTCCCAAAAAGCTTTTCCAATAAAACATTCATTACATCAGAGGTGTCTTCATCCAATGATGTTTCATCAAATAAAAGCTTTTGCTGAATATCTGCAACTGTAAATTTTCCACCTTTTGCACTGTATTTGATTTTAACCTCGTTAAATAGGCTACTTATTCCAACTGTTATTTGGCTATTTTCCTGTGCCACCTCACATATTTTTTCTAATATTTCTTCTGCTGCAAGGGCTGACTTTACCACATTATTACGATTTACCTTTTTTTCAGTGAGCACATTTCTGATAAAGTCAATTGCCTCTGGAATGCATTCTCTGTCACATTTAAAAATATGTTCCTTATACATAATTTATTTATATCCCCTTTTTTATGATTTAATATCCTGATTTACTCAGAACAATTATATTTATCCCTTGTATCGATTTAGTGCCTCGAAACAATTAATTCATCTGCCTTTACTTTGCATGGAAGATATAAAACCTGAACACCAGCTTTTACCGCCTCTGCAAGTGCCGCTCCAAATTCCGGGTGAGTATCGTCATTAGGGCGCACTTCGTCTACACCTTCCACCTGAATCACAAAGGCAATCATTGCTTTATAACCTGATTTTATTGCTTTTGTCAGTTCCCTCAGATGTTTTACCCCTCTTGTAGTGGGAGCATCTGGAAAATAACCTATTCCATCTTTGACTAAAGTGCAGCCCTTCACTTCCAGTAAATATTCATCTTTACCTTTTTTCATGTAAAAATCGATTCTGGAATCTCCATATGTATACTCAGGTATGATTATGTCGTAATCCTGTTTTTTAAGCCATTCCTTAACCACAATATTGGGGGCTTGGGAGTCAATATTAATAATCCCTATTGGTGTTTTTACAGCCACCAAGTCGTATGGAGTCTTTCTATCTGGATTACTGGCTTTTTCTAAATATACAGTCCTATCTGGAAGCAGTAGCTCCTTACATCTTCCAGTATTTTTCACATGAACTGTAATTTCCTCCCCATCAAGCTCTACCTGAGCAATAAATCTGTTGGGTCTGGATATGAATTTTGCTTCTACGATATTATTGTATTTCATTTAACTATTTTCCGTCTGGAAAGCTTGTAAATGCACTTCTTTCAAGCTCTGGATAGCCAATTGTTTCTTTTGCCGTCGAAAAAGCCTTTATCATAAAGGACATGTTTCTAGCCAGATTTCTCATGGTCTGCAAGCCTTCCAAATCCTTTTTCACATCTTCCGCTGAAAAACCGTGAACCTGATTCCAATAGGTACTAGAAGCTACAGGCATACTACTGATGGTAAAATACTTGTTTAGCACATCAAAGCTAGCAGTATTTCCACCTCTACGACAGCTTACCACTGCTGCACCCACCTTCATGTGCTTGCTAAATGAAGTGCTGTAGAATAATCTGTCTAAGAATGAAAGAAGATTTCCATTAGGAGAACCATAATATACTGGGCTACCCACAACTAATCCATCAGCCTCCTCAAACTTAGGTGCCACTTCATTTACCAAATCGTCAAACACGCACTTTCCCTTGCTTTCACAGGTACCACAGGATATACAGCCCCTTATTTCCTTATTTCCAACCTGTATAATCTCTGTCTCTATTCCCTCTTTTTCAAAAACACTAATCATCTCAGCTAGTGCTGTGGCAGTACACCCATGAGTGTGCGGACTACCGTTTAATAATAATACCTTTGCCATTTTACCAATCTCCTTTTACTTTATTTTACTAATATCAACAAAGCCAGTCTTAGCATTTTATGCATGGCCTAGTCATTGATTTCTTACAATTCCATTATCATCTATTTCAATTTTAACAGAAATAGCCTCTAGTCGGTCATATAATTCTCTTTGTTCTGAATAATCACTAACATACTGAGTAGTGCAGTTTGTTTGAAGAGCAGGTGTAATAATCACATCCATATTATCTTCATTATCATTCCCATAACAATGCAGGGTTACAAGCATTGAATCTAGCGTCTTTTCGTTGAACCAATAATTCCCAAGACTGTAGATAATAGGAACATTTTTATAATACTCAAAGCCTTGAAGGCAATGGGTGTGGGCACCGATTATGGCATCTGCCCCTGCATCAATGTATTCATGGGCTGTGTCCACCTGCACTTGCTCTAATTTCGTGGAATATTCCGTGCCCCAGTGAGGCAATGCCACCACAATATCGGCATTTGCATCTGCTTCTTTTATTTCTTCATCAAAAAGAGTGGTGTCATAGCACCTAAGTATGCCTGGTTCTGTGCCTGTAGCCTGGGGGGTCATCTTATTTTTCTCTGCCCTTGAGGCTGCCACAAAAGCTATAGTCTTCCCCTGAATCTCCATATAAACAGGCTCACTGGCTTCTTTTAGGTTATGACCTGCACCCACATAAGGTATTTCTGCCTTATCTAAGGTGTTCATAGTATCAAGCAGGGCTTCTTTCCCATAATCGTACACATGGTTATTGGCAAGCCCCACTATATCCACTCCTAGCAATTTCAAATTCTCCACCCTATCTGTATTTGCCCTGAATGTATAGGCTTTCCCTGGCAGTGGTTGTCCACGGTCACTGTAGGTGAACTCGTTATTTATCCACATTATATCCGCCTGCTGCATGGCTGTTATCAACTCTGGCGAAATGCAATCTGTTATTCCATTTTCACAGGTATTGAGGTACTGTGTTGTAGCCCAGTTTTCATCAAAATTGATATCACCTGCAAAACACAAGGTGAAATCATACGCACCATTATCTTCAATGGCTGCTTCCTCCACCTGAGCCTTTGGAATATCTACCTGCTTCAAGGTTTGTGTTTCTTCTACTGATGATTCCTTAATACCGCAAGCTTGGAAGGTAAGACATGCGAGTATAAGTATAGTTAGTTTCTTTTTCATAGTTTTATTTATCCTTTATATAAAGAAAAGGACTCTGGGCCCTCCGTTGTACACAGTGGGTCGAGTCCGTTCTTGTTTAATATCATTTACTATAATGTTTTATAATGTGATGTATTCATCATACAATCATAATTATCTTCACGTCTCGACACAGTAATCCAATTATCGACATCCTCTTCTGATAAAAGTCCACTTTGTTCGCTTTCTAATTTCATTTGATTTTGGAATACTTTCAATGCATCCTCAATTTGTATTTCTTTTTCCTGTATACTCATAAGCTTCCTCAATACTTTTTATTTTTAAAGCTCCTTTTCATTTGTTGACTTAATAGAAATTTTTCCATGTCATAATCTATCAAAAAATGCCTTCGTATTGACATAATTATTAATTACGAAAACATATATATCTTCTCTTAGAATTAAGTATAAATCTATATTTTCTCTACAAATCTTATTTCATTTAAATCTATTGTTGTAATCAAACCACTTTTTTCTTGTAAATCTATTTTACTATCATAATACTCAACAATAATTCCTCTGAAATGATATCCGTTATATGTAGTAACCTCTACATTCACGCCTTCCCAATCACTAAATACAAAATTATCTATCTTAAATCTATCGATAATCTCAGCTTTTTTACTTATTTTAAATGTTTCAAATTCATCTAAACCAATAATCATCATTGGAATAGTTAGTTGATTCATCATTGGCTTTATATATCTAAGTACTTTTTCGAAACTTCCGCTAGCACTATCTATATTCCCAGCTTTTTTTAATTTATCAGTGGCGCATACATATATTCCAAGTTTTCCCTGAACAGCCTTTTTTACATGATTTAATTCGCACGAAAGAACTGGCTTTAATAAATTCCAAGCTATCGCTTCGCCATGATTAAAAGCTACTTCAACACAAAATGAATCTGCACAAGCAAAGTCTAATCTCCATTCTGTATTTCCTATTACTTCATCATTAAATATATCTACCTCTGTTTTCCAACCAGGAATTCCTCCTATTCTTTCTTTCATTAGCGAATTAATACTAGGTGTAATACTTTTAAAGCTTGTTCTACGAGCATTGTGTACCGCTTTTTTTCTTAGAAAATCTTCTTTAAGGTCTTGATCTGTTATTCCACAAATAACTCCTATAAATTCATCGTATCTTTGTTTGAGACTTTCATCACTTTGAATAATTGCATCTGCATATCTATGAGAATAATATTTAAATTTCATGCCTTGCTCCTTAATTTTTATATCAAAAAGAGGATATAGCATTTCCCTATCTATATCCTCTTCAATGATACTCATTATTCACTTAAATACGCAAGACTATTTTACAATTAACTCCTCAAAATTTAATTCACTATTTACAGTCATTCTAAAATCAATCTCCGGTTCCTCTGAAATAATCTCATCCAGCAATGGTTCCATTTGCTTTATCAGGTTAACAACAAGTGCATTACCCATCATAAATCTACGCTTATTAAGCGGCATAGGCACCTGCTCACCATTAACTAAACATTCCTTAGTCCAATCTGAAGGAAAGCCTTGAATTCTTTCCATTTCTACTGGTGTAAGAAGTCTTATTCTTCCAGTCTGCTTATCTCTAACAATATGAGTTGTTCTACTAAAACCACCTTCAGAAGTAAGCATTGTTCTAGCAGGTTTATCATATTCATCAATCATTGGCACTGGACCTTCAGAAAAAACATATTCATGTCCAGTAGCTGCTGTTCTATTAATCTTCTTAGCACCTTTTATGTACTGCCATGTTTTACGTTGTTCTGGCTCAAGTGGCATTTTTGTTTCATCGCTATGATGAATATCTGGACTTGTGTAATAAAGCTTTTCTTCAGGTATAAAAAAGCTTTTATCAACTTCACCATCCTCTAGAATATCTCCAAGCGTAATTTGTTTACCTTCATATTTAGGAAATGTCTTTAGTGTATATATTACACCATCTTTCATTACTCCAGAATTTTCAAAATTAAAAGAAAATGTATCGGATAGTTCACCTATTCCTATTGGTAACTCTCCAGACTTTATCTTCTTTCCATCTGTTTGATCAACAGGGAAACATTTAGCAAAGAATCCCTGCTCTTCAATAAGATGTACCATACTTTTACGTTTCAATTCTTCACCAAACATATTGTTATACTTAACTAAATGTCTGATGCTAGCTGCATAGCTTGTGCTATTTTTATATGCAAAAATAAATGTTCTACGTCTACGCTGTTGAAAGCCATATTCTGCAGCATTTATAACACGCCACTCTACTGTATATCCTAAATCTCTAAAACAGGCAAGAATAATACCAAAATCTCTTCCTCGCTGCTTAGCTGGGCTCTTAAGAAGTCTATCTACATTTTCAAGCAAAACGAAAGGAGCATGCTTTGCCTCTAACATATCTCTGATATCCCACCAAAGTACACCTTTTTTTCCTTCAAGTCCTTTTGAGGTAGCTAAAGATGAGGCTACTGAATAATCCTGACATGGGAAACCACCGACTAACAAATTATGCTCTGGTACGGTATTTTTATCAACAGTGTTGATATCATTGTTTGTCGTATATTCTCCATTTTTATCTGGGCAATCACCAAATCTATTAACATAACAAGAATGAGCCCATTGTATTTTCTTATCTGCTGGCTCCCACTGGCTAAACCATACTGTTTCCCATTTTTCTTCTTTGTTTATGTCTTCTAATGTGTTTATATTATTTAGACCACACCTAAATCCGCCCACTCCAGCAAATAATTCACATACTGTTTTTTCCACTGTTCTCTCCCTATATAACCTTGATCGAACATATGTGTGAACGATCGTTCGTTTTTATATTTATATATTACATCATTTTTCCTGACATGTCTAGATCAAAATATAATTATTTAAAGAAATCCTCATGAAGCTGAGAACAGATGTAAGTGTTATTAAGCCAAAAACACTGCTTTGTATACTCTCCTCCCCCTGGCAATGGATAGGTATCTGCCGCATTTGCACCATGTGGTCGAACATGGCTTACTCTGTTTTCTGATGCATTAGGAAAATTATTAATTCGTCTTCCTCTATCATCAACAGTTACTTGCAATCCTGTTTTCAAAACATTCACCGTCTTTTCCCACACCGATTTAACATCTTTCTGTAAATCCTGATATGGTATATTCCAAAATTGACAACCCTTCAGCACAAGATTATCATTCTTATCAAATTTATATACTACAAACATAAATCTAGTTTGCTCTAGGTACGTTCCGAAAGTTGATTCTTCCCAGGTTTCATTTACTAACTCTGTGAATTTAAATGTCGGAAATGACATGCTCTCTTTTATTCTATTATTTTTCCCAATTCTAATGGTTTTTACTACTATATTAGCTTTTTCAAATTCCTCTGCCTTGTTACCTTTTATACCAAGTATTCTGTAAGCAAGTAATGCCTCTAAATTCTTTGGCTTTTTCTCCATCGATATTTCAAATCTACTGCATAAATCATCAACTGTATATCCAGAAAAAGCATCAATCTTTGCTTCTACGAAATCCTCAAATGAATCTACACTTGCGCTCTTTATGATAGGCTCAGCTTTTTCCTTACTAGCGATTACATAATTATTTAATACGTAAGTCATATAAGAATTCTTATATGAAAAAGCTCTAGGCTTCGCAAGTTCATCACTAAAGGGTTGTTTCCTTCTATCTTCGGATGTTGCTGCTTTTGTAGCTGCACCTAAATATAAAGTATCTCCTTCAGACAATTCATGTGCCATACCTGCCCTTATTTTTCCTACTATATAATCATAATCATGTTTTATTATTTTTAAGTCCTGCTCTGGGGGAGTGAAAAGTTTTACAAAATTTATCTTGTAATCTAAACGTTTAGGAATTTCCTTCTGGTATAAGTAATATATCAAAAGGATTTTACCGCATTTATGCCACAGATGACTCTTCTCAAAAGACTCATTTACCACATTGAAATAATCAATCATAGTAAGTATCAGTCGCTCTTTTGCAACAAGAGCACCCTTTGAGTTTTCCTTACAAGGTGTCACTTTCAATTCGACACCTGCTTCATCAAAATCTGGATTTGAATCACTATTACAAGCATAATGGAAATATCGCTCTTCAAGAATTTGTCCAAGATTACCCTTATTCTTTTTATCTTCGCTTCCACGTTCACTAATGCTATTTGTTTTATCAGCATCTATAATCTCTTGAAATGTTTTTCCCAGCAATCCCTTAGCATATGCTTCAATAGCTGAAGCGCTTGATTTATCATACTTCCAACTTTCAACATTTGTATTTTCCATCTTCTAGATTACAAACCTTTCGAATTCGTCTTTACTAAGCTGTATACCACTCTTTGCAAGACTATCACAACGGAAAGAATAGATTTTATCTACAGAATCTTTCTTTTCGGAATCAATCCCATAATGTAAAAGCCTATGGCAAACGGGACATAGACAAACAATATTTGCATATATATCTAGACTTTTATTAAAACTATCCTGATGTTTTAAAGGTAATGCGTGATGTCCTTCCATGTACTGTCTATTATTTGATTTTGAAATGAAAGTTTTATGATTAGGATTTAATTCGCAAACATATCCTGCAATTTCCATTGACTGTTTCTTTATAATCGAAGATCTAGCATAGGCTGTAAGCCTCTTCTCTACTTTCCCAGCGACAGGCACTTCAATATCAAGAATTAGTAAATCTTCCTTCTTGCTTTCAAAATCCTCTCCTTCTGCAAATCGCATATAATTATTTAGGCCAGCACTATACATCTGATGTCCACGTTTATCAAGAGCTACAAACTCTGGGTCATTATAAAGAAACGTTCGTATTTTCTCTAATTCAATGATATCCTGCACTTCAAAAATAGAATCTTTAAGTAACTCTTTACCTACCAAATATTTTGTTATATACCTCATTGCCTCATCATAATGTTTTACAGTACTGTCAGACACTTTTCTAACTTCTTTCAAGTACTTTGTGTAGTAGGTTTTCAATACATAGGATTGCATTAGTAACCTCCATCATCCCGAATAGTAACTAAATATTAGATATTTCATTCTTTTCAAACTCGGATTCGTCGTCATTTTTCACTGAAATCATTCGCTATTTGTTTTTATAACATGTCGTTTTCAGTTTGCTGATTCATTTTATCTACTTCAAAATCTAAAAACTCTTTAGATTTGCATGCTTCTATTACTTCTTTTGTTATTTCTATGCCATCAGTTTTTAAATTTAATCTACTAAATAATTCCTTTATGGCAGTCTCCAAAGATTTTATTTTTTCCCTATTATATGCTGAAAATGGTTCAACGTTTATAATTACTTGATTATCATATGACTTAATTGAGGGACAGCCTTCTTCTCTTATCCTAAACAACTTATTAACCTTACCATTATCTAAAATTGAGTCGCTTTTTTCATTATCCCTATCATAATTTTGATGATACCTAACACCATCATACTCGATTCCTACATTCAACTCAGGAATGTAAATATCTATCTCACTTTTCCAACTATATGACTTGACCATATTATCCAATAACCAATCTGGTTTATAACTTGGAATATAATCCACCTGCTTTTTTAAAAAATAGCAAATAATTTTTTCAGGTAAAGAACGATGCACACTAACAAATGGATGGCCGATTTGTCCCCGTAAAAACTCTTTATAACCTTTGTTTTTTACTATTTCGCCATCTTCAAATTCTATATCGATATCTGTGGCGCTTCTATATGAAATAATTTTCATCATCATGCCATTATTTGCTAATCTTTCTATTCCTAATCTATCAGCTACAGGATATTGTACTTTCCCCTTCAAAAAGTTCTGATAATACCGATGTCTCACTACGGTTCCATCCTCAAACTCTATATCAACATCAGAATTCTTTTTATAGGCTATTATCTTCATTCTTAATCCACTTGTCTTTGCTATATTTTCTTCACCTATATGATCTACTCGTGGGTAAGCAATCAATCCTAATCTAAAATTCAAATAACTTCTATGTTTTACAATTGCTCCGTCTTCAAATTCTATATCACAATCAGCAGAATTATTATAATTAATAATCTTCATTTTCATTCCATTGTTTGCTATATTTTCCTCACCATTTCTATCTTTCATCGGACATTTTATATTGCCTTTTATAAAACTATAAAAATCTCTATGCGTAACAATAACTCCATCCTCAAAAGATACATCTATATCCTTCGAATTTCTATATTCTACTACTTCCATCAGAAGGTTATCGTTATTCCTATTCTTTAAACCTATCCTTTGTTTCTTTATATTTGGATTTTCTACTCTACCCTCTCTAACAGATCTATAATCTTTATGTCGAATAATTGTTCCATCTTCAAATTCAACATCACAATCAACGGAATTATTATAATTAATAATCTTCATTTTCATTCCGTTATTTGCTATATAAATTTCACCTACACGATTATCTTTTGGGTATCCTATTTTCTTGTTTATAAAATCTACATAAGTTCTCCCCTTCACAATCTTTCCATCTTCAAATTCTACATCAATATCTTTTGATGTATTATATTTTATAATTTTCAATACTCTACCAAATCTATCCGTAGTAGTTTCTCCTAGCCGTTTCTGATGAGGATATGCTATTTCTCCCTTTTTAAAGGCTCCGTACCTTTTATTACATACTATGGTTCCATCTTCAAACTTAATGTCTATATCATTGTATTTTCTATAAGCAATAATTTTAATTTTCATTCCATTATTTGCAATAATTTCTTCACCTACTTTTGTTTTATTATTATCTGCCATTTCAATC
This sequence comes from uncultured Pseudobutyrivibrio sp., assembly GCA_946548305.1. Taxonomy (GTDB): domain Bacteria; phylum Bacillota; class Clostridia; order Lachnospirales; family Lachnospiraceae; genus Pseudobutyrivibrio. Next base: position 664 of record CAMNPQ010000007.1, on the reverse strand, counting down.
TCTCCATTATATTTTATTTTATCATTATACTCTTATTCTAATTCTACATACAAAAAGCATCTCTAAAGATTTCTCCATAAAGACGCCAATACAATCTTGATATTTAGTTAAACGGTAAATCCTCAGGTATATCCCCCGTAGGATCAAATCCATCTGGTGTACTATCAGGCTTACTACCTGCTGCACTCTTACTCTCCACAAACTCCTGCTCATCAGCAATTACATCAGTTGTGTAAACCTTCTGCCCATCCTTGTTTGTGTATGTGCCTGTTTGAATTCTTCCAATAACTGCTATCTTCATTCCCTTGTGAAGATACTTTTCCGAGAATTCTGCTCCTTTGCCAAATGCAGTAATTCCCACAAAGTCAGCAGTATCATCACCTTCTCTTTTGAACCTTCGCTCTACAGCTAAAGTGTACTTTGCCACTTCCTTAAACTCTTCATTCAATCGCTTAACAGTTGGTAACTTTCCCCATGGCTTTCTGTCTTTTGGTAACTTGTTAAATACATCTTTTGCAGCTTTGTGGATTTTAATTTCCTGACGATGAGCTTCGTAAAAGCTTTTCTTTTTGTAAATGACAAATAAAAAAGACACCATTCGGATTTGACTCCAAATAGTGTCTTATTACTTCAAGAATTAATCCTGTACGTATGGCATAAGTGC
>CAMNPQ010000006.1 GCA_946548305.1 uncultured Pseudobutyrivibrio sp. | reverse complement strand
TGGACTATGTGGATCTGTATATCTATCACATGTGGGATTGGAATACAGATATCTATGATATTATGGATGGCTTGAACCGTATTGTAAAAGCAGGCAAGGCAAGATATATTGGCATTTCAAACTGCTTCGCATGGCAGATTGCAAAGGCTAATGCTCTGGCAGAAAAAGAGGGCTTTGCAAAGTTTGTTTCGATTCAAGGGCATTATAATCTGATCTTCCGTGAAGAAGAGCGTGAGATGGTGCCCTATTGTGAAGAAGAAAATATCGCACTTACTCCTTACAGTGCGCTAGCAAGCGGAAGGCTTTCCAGAATGCCAGGCGAAGGGAATACCAAAAGAGCAGCAGAGGATACTTATGCTAAGTTTAAATACGATGCTACTAAAGAGCAAGATGCTGTGATCATAGGTCGTGTGGCAGAGCTTGCCGAGAAACATGGAGTGACCATGACTGAAGTATCCTTGGCATGGCTTCTTACCAAAGTGACATCACCAGTAGTTGGAGCGACCAAGCTTCATCACATAGAAGGTGCAGCAAAAGCTGTTGACCTTGAGCTTACTGATGAAGAACTTACTTATCTGGAAGAACTATATGTGCCTCATCCGCTTGCAGGAGTCATGGCACAGAATAAAAGAACTGATGCATCAAAGAAACATGTTTGGACTACAGGAGCACAGAAAATATTAGGAGGAGAAAAATAATATGGCAGAAAAAATCGTACAGACAGCAGGAAGAGAACAACTTGGAGAATTTGCACCGATGTTCGCACACTTGAATGATGACGTACTCTTTGGTGAGTTATGGAATGAGGAAGTGATTGACGTTAAGACAAAATGCATCATTACAGTGGTTTCACTTATGGCATCAGGTATTACTGATTCATCACTTTCATATCACCTTCAAAATGCCAAGGCTCATGGTGTTACAAAGGAGGAAATCGCAGCGATTATTACTCATGCCACCATGTATGTGGGATGGCCAAAGGGATGGGCGGTATTCCGTCTTGCAAAGGATGTATGGAACGAACTAGTCCCTGAACTGACGGAAAAAGACAAATATCAGAATACAATCTGTTTTCCTATCGGAGATCCTAATCCATACGGACAGTTCTTTGTTGGACAAAGTTATCTTGCTCCTGTTTCAACGGAACAGGTACCTGTATTTAATGTGACTTTTGAACCAGGATGCCGCAATAACTGGCATATCCATCATGCAAAAAACGGTGGTGGTCAGATGCTGATTTGCATCGGCGGAAGAGGATATTATCAGGAGTGGGGCAAAGAACCTGTGGAGATGACGCCAGGTAAAGTAATAAATATCCCTGCAGAGGTTAAGCATTGGCACGGAGCAGCACCAGATTCATGGTTCTCGCACCTTGCAATCGAGGTTGCTGGGGAAGAAACAAGCAACGAATGGCTGGAAGCCGTATCGGATAAAGATTATGGCAAGTTGAAATAGAGACCTAAATAGGTTTAGATAATGCCCGAAAAGTGCTACAATAAAGAAAAAAGGATGGAGGTATGCTTATGTACGATTATATTACCATAGAGCGTAAATATGGCAGTGGTGGTCATGAAATTGCTGATAAATTGGCAAAAAGGCTAGGATATAAGCTATACGACCGAGGGGTAGTTGTGGAAACCTGTAAGCGAATGGGGTTGAGCTATGATATGGTTTCAGGGATGGACGAGCAGCCACCTGTAAAAAATATTTTCAAGGCACCTGGGCAGGAGCACTTATCACTGGAGGAGCAGATATACAACACTGAATCTGAAGTGATAAGGGAAGCCGCAGAAGAAAAGGGCTGTATTTTTGTTGGAAGATGCGCCAGTGAAATACTAAAAGATAAAAAAGTGCTACGCGTTTTTATCACTGCTGACACTCAGTACAGGCTAAATAGAGCAAAGACAGTAGAGAAAATTGAGGCTGGCAAGGCAGAAGAAGTAATGCGTCGTTTTGATAAAAAAAGAGAAAAATTCTTTACCACCAATGCTGGGGCTAAATGGGGGGATAATGATTATTTTGATTTGATTATCAACTCCGGCAAAATCACTATAGATGACGCTGTTACAATGCTGGAGGCACTTATAAAAAATTAGGTTAAGCTTTTCCGAAAATCATCCGATAATAAAGATATAAAACAAAAAGAATTGTCCATAAGCTTTCGGACCAATTCTCCATCATGCGATTTGGTAAAGGCCTTACCGTTTGGTGTGAAGGGATGTAACTTTTGGGATGATTCGGGAAGGAAACTAAATATGGAACTAAAAAGCTTTGCATAGGGCTGCTTTCTAATTATTGTAATTGGAAGGCAGCTATTTTTTTGGTACAATAAAATAAATTTAACGATTTAAGGTGACAGAGAGGTATAAAAATGGTTATTTCAAATGATATGGCTTCCCTTGTAGCAGGAAGCTCTGTAATCAGAAAACTGTTTGAGGAAGGGCTGAAGATGGCAGAAGCCGTGGGCAAAGAAAATGTATACGATTTCAGTTTGGGAAATCCAGCATCTCCTGTGCCTAAAAAAGTAAAGGAAGCCATTAATGAGATTTTAGCCGAAAACACAGATTCCTATGTACATGGTTATATGAAAAATGCTGGGTTTGATGAAACAAGGTCAGCAATTGCAAAGTATCTTAACACATCCTTTGACATGAACTATGATGCAAACGATATAGTCATGACAGTAGGTGCGGCAGGCGCAATGAACTGCATTTTTAGAGCAATTCTAAACCCGGGTGATGAAGTGGTAGTATTTGCGCCATACTTTGGGGAGTACAAAAACTATGCTGCAAACTACGGGGGAAAACTAGTCGTAGTTCCACCAAATATCCCTGAGTTTGATTTAAACCTTGATGAGCTTGAGGACAAGATTAACGTAAATACGAAGTGCATAATTATTAATAATCCAAACAATCCTTCAGGCAGAATATATCCAAAGGAAACTATTGAAAAGCTAAACGAGATAGTCCTTAGGGCTGAAAAAAATATAGGTCATCCCCTTTATATTCTATGTGATGAGCCATATAGGGAGCTGGCTTATGACGGGGGAGTAGTGCCATATATTCCAGCAATTATAAAAAACAGTATTTACATTTACTCTTATAGCAAGACACTGTCACTGCCTGGTGAGCGTATAGGATATTTGGCGTTATCAAAAGAAGCAGATGGATATGAAGAATTGATAGGTGCCATTGTTGTTGCCAACAGAATTTTGGGTTATGTCAATGCTCCATCCCTATTTCAGCTTGTGATTGGCAGATGTCAGGGGGTGGGTGTAGACCTGGATTTTTATGATAGAAACAGAAAATTATTATATGAAAAGCTTACTGAGCTTGGCTTTGAAGTAGTAAAGCCAGAGGGGGCATTTTATTTGCTGGTAAAATCTCCATTCGAGGATGAAGAAGAGTTTGTAGAGCTTGGAAAAAAGCAGCATATTATTATGGTTTCCACCAAAACCTTTGGCTGTCCAGGCTATGTTAGAATAGCGTATTGCGTTGACTACGATATGATTAAACGAAGCCTTGCCGCATTTGAAAGGCTTGCAGAGGAATGCGGTAAATAAAAATCTAAAACACTTTGGCTAAAGATTATTCACAATTAAGTGTTACAATGACCAAAAGTAATGTGTTTCGGAAAGGGATATTCTGTATGGATAAAGCCGAACTATTAAAACAAAACAGGGACGAGTTGACTGGGCTTTTAGACAAGCAGGCTTTTTATGTGTGGGCTCAGGAGCTGATTGATACAGCGGATGAAGACACAAATTTTGCATTCATATTTTTTGATATGGATAATTTCAAGCTGTTCAATGCAAACTATGGCTTTGAAAAAGGCGATGCCCTGCTTATAGGAATAGCAGACATTATCAAGGAGGTATTTGAGAATCAGCTGGTTGCAAAGTTTTCAGGTGATCATTTTGCTGTGTGTACAAACACTACTCAGATAATCCCTGCCATAACAGAAATAAAAACACGGGTAAAATTAATTCAGAAAAATATTAATCTAGAACTGAAGGCTGGGGTATATGTACTTGATGGAGAGACTAAAGATGTTGTCCGCTGCAGTGACAGAGCCAGGATGGCATGTGTCAGCATCAAGAAAAAATATGATGTAGATTACAAATTTTATGATGAAGAGCTGGCTGGCAGTCTCATTAGAAAGCAGTTTATAATTGACAATTTGGACGAGGCTCTTACTGAGGGATACATACAGGTTTACTATCAGCCTATAGTCAGAGGCTTATCAGGAGATGTATGCGGCTGGGAAGCACTTGTAAGATGGATTGACCCAGAAAGGGGCATAGTCTATCCTAGCGAATTTATTTCGGTGCTGGAAGAATACCGCTTGATACACAAGCTGGATTCCTATGTAATGGAGCAGGTTATAAAAAATATTTCCCAAATCGAAAAGGCTGGTGGCGAAGAAGCAGTACCTGTGTCTATCAATTTGTCCAGAATCGATTTTGAAGCATTGGATATAGTGCCATTTATTGACAAACTAATCGAAAAATATGACGCCAATCCAAGGCTGTTTAATTTTGAGATAACTGAAAGTGTTCTTATGGAAAATCCCAGATTTATACAAGAGCAGATAGTGAGACTACGCACAAAAGGCTATAGAGTCTGGATGGATGATTTTGGAAGCGGCTATTCATCCTTGAATGTATTAAAAAATTTCGAGTTTGATTTAGTAAAAATCGACATGGAATTTTTGAGAGGCTTTGAATCATCGGATGATGGAAAAATCATTATCAAACACATGGTATCAATGCTGAAAAACCTGGGCTTTCACACTCTGGCTGAAGGTGTGGAGACAAAAGAGCAGATGGATTTTTTAAAAAGCGTGGGCTGCGAACTGATACAGGGCTATCTGATAGGACGCCCGATGCCATTTGAAGATGCTGCGGCATCCATTTCAAGGAATGGAATGAGATATGAAAAGCTAATTACCAGAGACTTTTTTAACAGCATTGGTGTTATAGACATACTAAAGCAGAATCCACTAGAGAGTATAGACAATCAGCTGTCAACAAATAATCTGCCTTTGGCGTTAGGTGTTGTAAAGGATAATGAGTGGAGATTTATCTATGCCAATGATGGATATAAAGAGGGAATAAAAATATATGGTCATGAATCCATTGCTGTAGCAGAGGACATGATTAACAACATAGACTGGCCATGGGTGCAAAGAAATGCTTTTTGGGACATTTTGACATCTGCAAAAGAGACCAACAGGGCTGAAAGCATCGAGTTTGTGGAAAGCGGCAAAATCGTCAACATGAAGGTTCGCCATATTGTATATGATGAGAAAACAGACAGTGATGCATATCTTACGTCAATCAGAACTTTGTCAAATCATCTGAAAGTGGGCTATAACCACAGAGTATCAATTATAAGCAAATATCTACTTTCTCTGTATGAATGCATTGATGTCTTTGGTATAGACAACGAATATTATGAAAATATTTATTTGTCGAATAGCAGAGTACACGTAATGGATGAAAATAGCTCCCAGTGGGACGTTATAAAAGGTCTTGCTGAAGAACGCGTTCACGAAGGAGACAGACAACAGTTTTATGACTTCATGAATACAAAAACAGTACGAGAACGTTTGGACACTGAGAAAAACAGAATCAAGGTTTCTTTCTTTAGAATTTTGAACAGTCAGAATCAATATGTGTGGAAAGAAGTTACCATTAGGATAATAAAATATTTAGGTCATGAAGTGATGCTTACCTGCGTTGCGGAGGCTACAAGGGAATTTTCCGAAAATATGGATGCCTTTTTGGAAGGCGGCTACAAGGTGATGTTCGGCAAAATATTTAAGTCAGACGTGACCAAAAATGAGTATGCCTTTGAAAACATTTTGAGACTTGTACCAATGGGAGTTTTTTGGAAGGACAGGGAGCGCAGGTTTGTTGGGGCAAACCAGATGTTTTTAGACTATTATGGATTAAAATCCCTTGATGCAATCCTTGGAAAAACAGATGAGGATATGGGCTGGCATATTGACCCAGAGCCTTTTAAACAGGATGAATTAGATGTGATTCACAAAGGAAAATCTATTCAAAATGTGCCAGGGGAATGTATTGTAAAGGGTGACATCCGAAGAATAGTTGCCAGCAAACAGCCTTTTATAGTAAATGGTGAAACCATAGGTCTCATAGGATTTTTTAAAGATGTAACTGAACAGCTAAAGGAAAAAGAGAAGCTTGAGTACCTGTCCAACACAGATGAGCTTACCACCTTATTTAACAGGCGAGCCTTTGATGATATTATTCAAAAATACATAAATCAGTACACCAGGGATAACACTGATTTTGTCATGGTGCTTATCGATATAGATAAATTTAAACAAATAAATGATATGTACGGACATGACTTCGGTGATGAGGTGCTAAAACGTGTGGCTCAGATTATCAGAAATGTTACCTCAAACAGCAGTGTAGCTTTCAGAATAGGGGGAGATGAGTTTGCCATTTTGCACCAGCATAAGACCCAGGACGAAATAATCGGTATTGAGCATGAGCTTCAGCTACAGTTTTCAAAAGTAGAACGAATCAGTGGAATGGATATAAAGCTGAAGGCCTCTATAGGTGCAGCAGTTTACTCAAATAGTGGAGATGTACACGAATTGATAAATCGGGCTGATAAGCATATGTATGATGAAAAAGAAAAGCATAAAGGACACAAGTCCTGATTTTAACCTTCTCGTGAAAAGAGTGCCAGGCTGGCACTCTTTTTTTGCGCCGAATAATTTGTGAAAATATACAAAGTATGATTATCTAAAATGTTAGATTTGACTGAAAATGATTGATTGTGATTTTTTGTGATTGAATTTGATTGCACAATGAAGAAATAGGTGTTATATTTTACCTAGAACAATCAAAAGTAATCGAATTTGTTCAAGGGGTGAAAAATGCTAACAGAGGAAAGACGGGCAAAAATAGTAGAAATAGTTAATGAAAAAAAGGCAGTATCAGTGAATGAATTGGTGGAAATGCTAGACACTTCTGCCGCCACTATCAGACGAGATATAAACGAGCTGAACACATCAAAGCAGCTGGTAAAAGTTTTTGGTGGCGCAACTGCTGTATCGACTTTAGATGTGAATACTAAAGAAGATGCTGTGATTCAAAAGGCAACAAAAAACGTTGTAGAAAAGGACTCAATCAGCAGATATGCAGCAGGACTTATTCAAGACAATGACTTTGTTTACATTGACGCTGGAACTACTACTCTTGCCATGGTTGATTACATTCTAAATTCCAGAGCAAAATACATCACAAATGGTGTTGTTCATGCAAAACGGCTTATGGACAAAGGCCTTGAAGTGATAATGATAGGCGGCAGGCTAAAGGGCTCCACAGAGGCAGTGGTTGGACCTGATTGCGTAGAGTTTATCAGAAAATATCATTTTACAAAGGCTTTCATGGGCACAAATGGAATTTCTGTAAGGGCTGGCTTTACCACACCTGATGTGGATGAGGCAATGATAAAGACAGAGGCAATCAGACACAGCTATATGGCATACGTGTTAGCTGACCACACAAAATTCGACCAGATTAATTCTGTAACCTTTGCAGAAATAAATACCTGCAGCATCATCACTGACAAAGCAGTTGCAAAGGAATATTCCAGTCACACTGTTGTAAAGGTGTGTGAAGGATAAAACGGGAGGAAAGAAAAATAATGATATACACAGTTACATTTAATCCAGCCATTGATTATGTGGTAAGGATGGAAACAGATTTGCTTCCAGGTATGACAAACAGGTCATCCAGTGAAGAGATTTACTTTGGAGGAAAGGGAATCAATGTTTCTACTGTTCTTGCGGAGCTTGGATTAAAAAGTACAGCCCTTGGGTTTATAGCAGGATTTACAGGCCATGCAATAGATGAGGGAGTAAAGGCATCAGGAATTGATACAGATTTTATAGAGCTAAAGGAAGGCATTTCCAGAATCAATGTAAAGCTCAAAGCTTCTGAGGAAACCGAGATAAATGCTCAGGGTCCAAAGATTGATGAAGAGGCACAAATGGAGCTTTTTAACAGGCTTTCAAAGCTGGTGGAAAATGACGTGCTCATCTTAGCAGGTTCTATTCCAAATTCCTTACCAGATGATGTATATGAAAAGATACTTTCAATGCTAAAGGATAAAGGGATTGAATTTGTGGTAGATGCCACAAAGGATTTGCTTACAAATGTTTTAAAATATCATCCATTTTTGATTAAGCCAAACAATTTTGAGCTTGGTGAAATCGTAGGAAAAACACTTACAACAGATGATGAAATATATGAAGGTGCTAAAAAGCTTCAGGAGATGGGTGCTAGAAATGTACTGATTTCTATGGCTGGTGATGGTGCGATGCTTGTAGATGAAGAGGGAAAACGCTATCGCATTGGAGTACCAAAGGGCACAGTAAAAAATTCTGTAGGTGCAGGGGATTCCATGGTGGCAGGCTTTGTTGCAGGCTACATGAAGACAAAAGACTATGAAGTTGCCCTTAAGATGGGAACAGCGGCAGGTTCTGCCACAGCATTTTCCGATGGTCTTGCAAAGGCAGCTGATATAGAAGCCCTGTTTAAAAATCTGTAATTAACTGATTCCAGGAGAATATCAGTTAATAATAAATATTTTCATTAAATATGTAGGAGGGAAAATGATGAAAATCTCAGAGTTCATCGATCCTAGAGGGATCAAGCTTCAGGAAGCTTTGGCTGACCAGAATGAAGCAATCGAAAAGCTTATTGCATTGCATGATGAGGTAGGCAATTTAAATGATGTGGAAGGATTTAAAGAGGCAATCCTTGCACGAGAGGCAAAAGGCTCTACAGCTATAGGCAATGGTATTGCAGTACCACATGGTAAGTCAGCAGCCGTAAAAAAGGCAGGTTTGGTTGCGATTACATGTCCAGGTGGTGTGGATTACAAGGCTCTTGATGGAAAGCCATCAAACCTGTTATTCATGATTGCTGCACCAGAAGGTGGAGCAGACACACACTTAGAAGTACTTTCTAAGCTTATGCAGTTACTTATGGATTCAGCATTTGCAAAATCATTAGTGGAAGCCAAAACAGTTGATGAATTCTTAGGCCTTATAGATGAAAAAGAAGCACAGAAGGATGCAGAAAGTGGCGCAGCTCCAAAGGCAGCAGCTGGTGCTAAAAAGATTGTCGCTGTAACAGCATGCCCTACAGGTATTGCACACACATTCATGGCAGCAGAGTCTCTTGAGCAAAAGGCTAAGGAGCTTGGCATTGCATTCAGAGTAGAAAAGGATGGCTCAGGCGGAGCAAAGGATCCACTTACAGCAAAGGAAATTGAGGAAGCAGACGCAGTTATCGTTGCTGTAGATAAGAATATTGATATGGGACAGTTCGATGGCAAAAAGGTCGTATTTGCATCTACAAAGGAAGCAATACATGAGCCAGAGAAATTATTCGATAAGGCTAAAACAGCCTCAGTTTACCATCACTCAGGTACAGTAACAAAGAGAACTGATGATGCAAACGAGTCACTAGGCAGACAGCTTTACAAGCATCTGATGAATGGTGTATCTCACATGCTTCCATTCGTTATCGGTGGCGGTATACTTATCGCTATTGCATTCCTGCTTGATGATTATTCAATCGACCCAAGCAACTTTGGTATGAACACACCAGTAGCTGCATGGTTCAAGACAGTTGGTGGCGCAGCATTTGGTTTCATGCTTCCTATCCTGGCAGGATTTATTGCCCAGTCAATTGCTGATAGACCAGGTCTTGCAGTTGGTTTTGTAGGCGGTGCTTTAGCTTCTACAGGTGCTACCTTTGCAAATCCTGGTGGTTCAATACCTTCAGCATTTTTAGGTGCTCTTGTTGCAGGTTTTGTGGCTGGTTACTTCATGAAGTGGCTTGAGGGCGTTTGCGACAAGCTTCCACAGTCTCTTGAAGGAATTAAGCCAGTGCTTATTTATCCACTTTGCGGTATCACAGTAATCGGCGTTGTTATGTGTGCTATCAACCCAATCGTTGGTGCTTTAAATGCTTGGATTTCAGGCGTTCTCACAGGAATGGGTACCACATCACTTATTCCACTTGGAATTATCCTTGGCGCTATGATGGCTACAGATATGGGCGGTCCACTTAACAAGGCAGCATATGTATTTGGTACAGCAGCTCTTGCAGAGCAGAACGAAGTAGGCTGGATGATTATGGCAGCAGTTATGGTTGGTGGTATGGTTCCTCCAATCGCAATCGCTCTTGCAACACTTATCTTCCCTAAGAAGTTTACAGTTGCTGAGAGAAAGGCAGGTCCTGTCAACTTTATCATGGGCTTCTGCTTCATCACAGAGGGTGCTATACCTTACGCAGCAGCAGATCCACTTCATGTAATCCCATCACTTATGGTAGGCTCTGGTGTAGCTGGTGCTCTTTCAATGGCATTCAGATGTACACTTATGGCTCCTCACGGTGGAATCTTCGTATTCCCTGTAGTTGGTCACTGGGCTCTTTACCTTGTAGCACTTGCTATTGGTTCTGTAGTAAGCTGCGTACTCTTAGGATTACTCAAGAAGACAGTAGAGGACTAAACGTTTTTTAAATAAATATTTTTCATTCCAGGGCGCAATGCCCTGGGGTGGGATTTATATTTTTGTACTCTGTAGAACTGGTGTCTATGGAGTATAGAAATATAAATAAACTTATATGAAGATAATTGTTGAAACGAAAGGAGTTATAATATGGTTTCAAAAGTAGTAAAAGTAACAAACGAGCAGGGTATGCACATGCGTCCAGCAACAGTTTTTTCTGCTGCTGTTACACCATTCGAATCAGATGTAAAAATTAAATTCAACGGAAATGAATTCGATGGAAAGAGCGTTATGATGCTCATGGCAGCTTGCATTAAATGTGGGGCTGAAATAGAAATTATTTGCAATGGTGCTGATGAAGAAGCAGCTCTTGCAAAGGCAGTAGAGCTTGTAGAGAGCGGATTAGGAGACTAATAAATATGTATAAGGGCATAGAAGCATCCAGGGGAATTGGAATAGGCAGCATCTGCCTTATAGTGGAGCATGACCTGTCTTTTGAGTCAAAGCACATAGATGATACAGAGGCAGAGAAAGCCAGATTCAATTCTGCTATAGAACAATTTAAAACAGAAACAGCTGCTATGGCAGAAAACATCAGAAAAAACATCGGTCCAAAGGAAGCCGAAATCATGGAGGGACATCTTGCCATGATTGCAGACCCTACAATGGCTGGTGAAATGAGAAAAATGATTGAGGCCGGGCAGTGTGCTGAGGCTGCTGTGACTGCTGTATGTGATATGTTTATCGGAATGTTTTCCAAAATGGAAGATGATATGATGCGCCAGCGTGCATCGGATATTTCTGATATAAAAATAAGCCTTTTAAAGCTTTTGCTAGGTATTCAGGACGTTGATATAAGTGCAGTAGCACCTGGCACAGTTTTAGTGGCACACGACCTTACACCATCTATGACATCCCAGATTGTCAAGGAGAACGTGGTGGGTATCATTACTGAGGTTGGAGGAAAGACATCCCATTCTGCAATCTTAGCAAGAGCACTTGAGATACCTGCAGTGCTTTCTGTGCCAAACATTACAGAGCTTGTGCATGATAAGGATACAGCCATTGTGGACGGCACAGAGGGAGATGTTTATATCAACCCTGATGGAGAAGTCATTTCTCAGTATGTGAGAAAGCGTGAAGAATTTGTCAGAGCACAGGCTGAGCTTAAAAATTTCTTTGGCAAGAAGACCGTTACAGCAGATGGCACAGAAGTAGAGCTGTTTTGCAATATTGGTACACCAAAGGATGCCAAAAAGGCTGTTGAATGTGATGGGGAAGGCATAGGACTTTTCCGTTCAGAATTCTTATTCATGGACAGACCGCATCTTCCTACAGAGGATGAGCAGTTCGAAGCTTATAAAGAGGCTGTTGAAACCATGAATGGAAAGACTGTCATTATTCGTACACTTGATATTGGTGGCGACAAGGACATTCCTTATCTGGGTCTTGAAAAAGAGGAAAACCCATTCTTAGGCTATAGGGCAGTAAGATATTGCTTGAGCAATTCTGATATGTACAAAATGCAGCTCAAGGGAATTTTAAGAGCCAGTGCATTTGGCAAGGTAAAGATAATGATTCCTCTTGTGACCTGTGTGGAGGAAGTCAGAGCAGTAAAGGCTTTAGTGGAGGAATGCAAAACTGAGCTAAAAGAGGCAGGGGTTGCATTTGATGAAAATATTGAAGTAGGCTGCATGGTGGAGACAGCAGCTGCATCACTTATAGCTGATATGCTGGCTAAAGAAGCAGATTTCTTTTCTATTGGAACCAATGATTTGACACAGTACACAATGAGTGTGGACAGAGGAAACGCAAATGTGGCATACCTGTACTCAGCATTCCAACCAGCAGTGATTCGTTCTATCAAGAATATCATAGAGGCTGGAAACAGGGCAGGGATTTCTGTAGGCATGTGTGGAGAGGCGGCAGCTGACCCACTTATGATTCCACTGCTTATTTCCTTTGGACTAAAGGAATACAGTGTTAATCCAGTGCTTGTACTTACAGCGCGTTCCATTATTTCCAAGTGGACAAAAGAAGAAGCAGATGCTTTGGCAGACAAAGTGCTTTCTCTTACAACTGAGGCAGAGATAGTAGCATTATTAAAGGCTGAGGCAAAATAATAAATAAAAAAAGCCGTCACTACTAATGATAAAACATTAGTAGTGACGGCTTTTGCATCGTTATTAAGATAGAATTATAAATCTACTGAACCTACCTTGTCTGAGTTTGCAACATAGTAAATCTTGCTCTCCTCAGGCTTGATGTATACGTTAAGAGTCTCAAGTTCTATGCCCTTGTAAGCTTTCTTTACTGCATCTGTTGCTTTCTTGATGCAATCCTCCTCTGAGAATTCTAATCCAGCAAATTGGATTACTGAAGAAGATTTGATTTCATTCTTTGCTGTAGCTGTCTTTGCCATTTCACAATCCTCCCTCTAGGAAAAACTTTGTTTCTACATACAACCGCTATTATAGCCAATTGCGCAAAAAAATGCAAAACCTAATCCCTAAGAAAATATTATTGTCATCCGATATAATAGATGGTAAAATAAATTGCTGTTAAAAATTTAACGCTTACGCATAGTTAGTTTACTAGGAGGAGACCACAAACGGCTTCTACCAAAAGGAGGATATTTATGCAAAGCAACAATTCTAAGACCTATGAGCTGGTTCTTACAGCTCTATTTGCAGCTATTATAGTAGTAATGGCTGTCACACCACTCGGGTTTATTCCCCTTGTAGTTATCAACGCTACCACAATTCACATTCCAGTTATCCTTGGAGCTATTTTCCTTGGACCAAAAAAGGGAGCTTTCCTTGGAGGAGTATTTGGACTTACAAGCTTCTTGAAGAGCACACTTACCCCAGCATCCCTTTCAGCATTCGTATTTTCACCAGTAATTGCAGTGAGCACATTAAGTCCAGAAGGTCTTGCAGCTACACTGGCAGTTGTATTTAAGAGCTTATTCATAGCTTTCGTACCAAGAATACTAATTGGTGTGGTTCCATATTTCGTATATGTAGGAATAAAAAGAGTTGTAAGCTCTGAAAAGAAAGCTATATATGGAACAATAATAAATGTAGTAGCTTCATTTATAATTGGATTTGGAGTATATGCTTTTATAGGTAAAATGTTTACACAAACTCCACACATTGTATCAGCAATTGTTGGTATAATCATTGGAGCAATAGCTTTTTCTCTTATTGAATATTTATTTATGAATAAGGATGCAAAAGCATTAGGCTTTATCACAGCAGGAATTGCAGGCGCAATGACAAATACACTTCTTGTTATGGGCAGTATATTTGTGCTTTATAAAGAGCCATATTCTCAGGCTGTTGGTGTTGCAGCAGATGCTTTACTTGCCATGATTGGCGGAGTTATCAGCTTCAACGGTGTAATAGAGGCTATTGTAGCAGCTGTTATAGTATATCTGGTTGGTATTGTACTGGACAAAATCAGACCGGCAGGTGCTTATGCAGATAAGGATTTGAAAATCAAACAGGTATCTGAAAGCACATTAGGAAAACAAATGGCACAATAATTTAAAGCAAAGTGTTAAGCGTAAAACAGCAACTATAACTCGGAGGTAATTATGCTAAAAGGAAAATGTGTAGTACTGGGAGTGACAGGCTCCATTGCAGCATATAAGATTGCAAGTCTGGCATCGGCTCTTGTGAAGCTTCATGCGGATGTAAATGTTATAATGACAAAAAATGCTACAAATTTCATAAATCCCATTACTTTCGAGACCCTTACTTCAAATAAATGTCTTGTGGATACCTTTGATAGGGATTTTCAGTTTAATGTGGAGCATGTAGCTCTGGCAAAGAGGGCGGATATATTTATGGTTGCTCCAGCCAGTGCTAATGTCATTGGAAAAATGGCTCACGGCATAGCAGATGATATGCTGACAACCACAATATTTGCGGCAAAATGCAAAAAGCTTGTCAGCCCTGCTATGAACACAAATATGTTTGAAAATCCTATTCTTCAGGATAATCTTGCAACACTTCGCAAATACGGTTTTGAAATAATAGAGCCAGCCAGTGGATATCTTGCATGTGGGGATACAGGAGCTGGAAAGATGCCAGAGCCAGATGTTTTATTGCAATACATTCTTAGAGATTTGGCTCATGAGCATGACCTGGCTAACAAAAAGGTGCTGGTGACAGCAGGTCCTACCCAGGAATTTATTGATCCAGTGCGATATATCACAAATCACAGCACAGGGAAAATGGGTTATGCCATAGCAAAGGCTGCTATGGAAAGGGGCGCAGAGGTCACACTTGTGACAGGTCCTGTTTCTATAGACCCACCTATGTTTGTAGAGGTTGTAAAAGTGAAAAGTGCTGCTGAAATGGCTGATGCTGTAAAAGCAAAGGCCAGGGAGTGCGACATTATAATAAAAAGTGCAGCAGTGGCTGATTACAGACCAAAGAAGGTTGCGGCTGAGAAGATTAAAAAGAAGGATAACGAGGGTTCATCTATTGAACTAGAGCGTACAGAAGATATTTTATCCTATTTAGGTACACACAAGAAAAAGGGACAGTTTGTTTGCGGTTTTTCAATGGAAACGGAGAATATGCTTGAAAATTCCAAAAAGAAACTGGATAAGAAAAATGTAGATATGATTGTAGCAAATAATCTGCGTACTGAGGGGGCAGGCTTTGGAACTGACACCAATGTGGTGACAATTATCATGGCTGACGAGACCTGGCAGCTACCAATCATGTCAAAGGATGAAGTGGCAAATGCCATTTTTGACACAATACTTGGTAAATAGATTTTACACAAAGGAGTCATTTCTGTTGAAAGTGGCTCCTTTTGTGTTATACTAAAAAAAACGTTATAGGAGGGCATGTATGAACGGAATAGTTATAGCTATTGTTGTACTTTTACTTGTACTAATCGGACTTGGAATAAGGATTGTTCCACAGGGATACGTATTCGTAATTGAAAGATTAGGACGTTACCATCAGACCTTGGGACCAGGTTTCCATGTGATTATCCCAGTGATTGACAGGGTTTCAAAGAAGGTCTCTTTAAAGGAGCAGGTTGCAGATTTTCCACCACAGGATGTTATCACAAAGGATAATGTCATCATGAAAATCGATACTGTAGTTTATTTCAAGGTTCAAGATCCAAAGCTTTATGCTTATGGTGCTGAGCGTCCAATACTTGCACTAGAAAATCTCACAGCTACAACACTTCGTAATCTTGTAGGTGAGTTGGAGCTGGATCAGACACTTACATCCCGCGACAGCATAAATGCAAGGATGCAGGGTATTTTGGATGAGGCTACAGATCCTTGGGGAATCAAGGTTGGTCGTGTAGAACTTAAAAATATTATCCCACCAGAAGAAATCCAGCGTTCAATGGAAAAGCAAATGAAGGCTGAGCGTGACAGACGTGAGACATTGCTTGAAGCGGAAGGTCACAAGCAGGCATCTATCACCAGAGCAGAAGGTGATAAGCAGGCTTTAGTATTAAAGGCAGAAGCTGAAAGAGATGCAGCTATTGCAAGAGCAACTGGTCAGGCTGAATCTATTCGTCTTGTGTACGAGGCAGAGGCAAAAGGTATTGAAATGCTTAAGAATGCCAGCATTGACGAGAAAGTTCTTCAGATTAAAAAGCTTGAGGCATTGGAAAAGATGGGCAATGGTCGTGCTACAAAAATCGTGGTTCCTACAGATTTGGCACAGGCAGCATCAGACCTCACTTTTAAAACAGAAATGCTAGGCTTTGGTAACAATACACCAATAGAAAACAGCGACACAGAAAATGCCTAGGCTCTTGATTTCTTAGAAAACAAAATTGTAATTAAATGGCGTCCTGCTTAAATAGCAGGACGTTTATTTTTTGTGTTGACAATCTTATTAGGTAATGGTATAAGTGTATTAGAACACATAGTACAGCTGGTAGGGGAGGTATTAGATGATCCAATTAAATTATAGAGATTCTAAACCTATCTATGAGCAGATTAAAGATGGATTAAGACGCCTGGTAGTATCTGGAGCGGTGAAAAAAGATGAAAAGCTACCTAGTGTCAGAGAGCTGGCTACCAGCTTATCAATTAATCCAAACACAATTCAAAAGGCTTATAGAGAATTAGAGCAGGAAGGTTACATTTACACAATTGCGGGCAAGGGAAGCTATGCTGCTGAAAGAGCGGACGTTGCCTCAGGGAGGAATGTGGAATTGATGAAAGAATTCGATGAGATTGTAAAAGAACTTCTGTATCTATGCGAGGATAAGGAAATCCTCATCAAGCGCATTGAAGAACTTGCGAAGGGGGGCGACAATAATGATAGAAGTGAATAATGTTACGAAAAAATTTGGAGATTTTGTCGCACTGGACAATCTGAATATGCATGTTGAACGTGGCGCTATTTACGGTTTGGTGGGGCCTAACGGGGCAGGAAAATCCACAATTATTCGCCATCTTTGTGGTGTTTATAAACAGGATAGCGGCACAGTCACTATAGACGGTCAGTCTGTTTACGAAAATGAGCAGTTAAAGCAGCGATTTGCTGTTATCCCTGATGAGATTTTTTATTTCACCCAGGCTAATACACTGGATATGATGAAATTCTACAAGGGGATGTATCCGAAATTTGACGAAGCATTGTTCAAGAAAATATTAGATTGCTTTCCAGCGATAAATCCTAAAAAAATGGTTCGCACCCTTTCCAAAGGTATGCAAAAGCAGGTGGCATTTATGCTATCCATTGCTTCAAGACCAGAGCTTATGATTTTAGATGAGCCGGTAGATGGTCTTGACCCGGTAATGAGACGACAGATTTGGAGCCTCATTATGTCGGATGTGGCAGAAAATGGGCTCACTGTTTTAGTCAGCTCCCACAATCTAAGAGAGCTTGAGGATGTTTGTGACCATGTAGGAATAATGAATAACGGCAAAATTTTAATAGAGCGTTCATTGGACGAATTGCAGACATCTATAACAAAGATTCAAATAGCTTTTGATGGCGATATGCCAGCTCTTCCAGATAATATAAAGGTGCTAAAGAGCATTACCACAGGTCGAGTACACACAATCATTGTAAAAGGGGAACCAGGAGCAGCTGAAAAGGCGATTGGAACAATGAATCCTCTTCTCATGGATGTGCTGCCACTTACACTTGAAGAGATATTTATATATGAGTT
Organism: uncultured Pseudobutyrivibrio sp.; assembly: GCA_946548305.1. Classification (GTDB taxonomy): domain Bacteria; phylum Bacillota; class Clostridia; order Lachnospirales; family Lachnospiraceae; genus Pseudobutyrivibrio. Next base: position 14,967 of record CAMNPQ010000006.1, on the reverse strand, counting down.
GGGAGGTGAGAACTATGCAGTCAAAGACATCATTTTTTAGTCTTGTTTTATTCAAAAAAAATATTAGCAGAACTTGGATTGTTGGACTGCTGGAGTTCATTCTCCTCACAATTATTATGCCAATCGATTTTATTATTTCAATGGCACATTTTGATGATTACTGGTATGCAGAAAGCGGATATACCAAAACAGCCATGTGGTATGAAAGTATATCCTATAAGCCAATTGTTCCTTTTACTTTTGTTGTGGCGATACTGCTGGCAGGAATCACACTTTGGTATCTGTTTTTTAAGCGAGACAATTATATGATGCATGCATTCCCTGTGAGCAGGAAAAGCCTCTATTTTACCAGCTTTATTTCATGCTCAATTGTGGGGCTTCTTCCACTGATATTGAATGCCATAGTTCTGACAGTGATAGCAGTGGCCGAACAGGTACATGCATTTGATGCTATATGGTACTACACTCTTGTGGGTGTTGTATCCACGGAATTATTTCTTTCCATAGCATTTTTCTCACTGATGACCTCTGGTCAGATAGTTACCGCCATAGTGTTTTATTTCATTTTCAACTTTCTTTATACGTTGATAGAAATAGCCTTTAGATTGACAGCAAGCTTACTTTTGTTTGGCATGAGTGAATCTCTTAGCGGTCTTACATATAACATGGCTTCACCAATACTTTTTATGGGTAGCAACTGTAAAGTTTCCACCTATACAACCTATGATGACTTAGGGCAGATAAAAACATTTACCCACAATTTGGATGGTGCTGGCTATTTGTTAATATATGCAGTTGTGGCAATTGTTTTTATTGCAATAGCTTATCTGCTTTACAAGGCTAAGAAGCTGGAAACAGTCCATGATTTTATATCAGTATCATTTTTAAAGCCTGTATTTTCTGTCGGAATATCATTTTTTGTTTCCATGGTTGCAGGCGCATTTGTAGCAGGTCTTGTGGATAGTGCTCATTATCTGAGATATTCAACCAGATTTGCTATAGCAATTATTTCTACACTTGTAATAGGATGCATTATTTTCTATGCCACACAAATGATGATAGAAAAGACTATACGAGTTTTTTCTGCAAAGAAATTTGGATTCATGATCTGCTATACACTAGCGGCTTTTGTGGCAATGCTTTTAATGAGAACAGATGTGTTCAAACTGGAGAACAAGGTTCCGGATGCTGAGGATATAGCCTGGGTGGGCATCCAGTCAAACTACACAATGGTATTTACTGATGAGGAAGAAATCTATTCAGTGAGAGAATTGCACAAAAACTTCCTGGCAGATAAAAAAGAGTTAAGAGATGTGAACGTAATTTATCAAGACGTTCCAGGCTCTACCATATCTTTTAAATACAAGCTGAAAAATGGAAAGGTTGTGTTAAGAACCTATTCAGTAGTAGACACTAACTCTGAAGAAGTGAGTGATACATATCTATCAGCTACTGAACCAATACTTGATTACCTCAACTATCCAGCCAGAATAAAAGAGCACATTATAGGAAATATTTGGAACAACTGTGACATAACAGATATGACCTTCAGCACATACACCTATGATGAAAAAATACAGGATTTCCATTCCTCTATGGAGAGCTTCGATTATCTCACAGAAAAAGAAAAGCTAGCCAAGAACAAAAAGGTATACGAAGCAGTGCTTAAGGATATTGATGAAGGAAAGCTTTTCATCACTGATTTTGGTATGGAATCCTTTTATGACGAAGACGACGTTTTATACAACGATTTTAGCTTTGTTGTATACAATTCTGAAGTTCCTTATTTCTCAGACGAAGAAACATATTGGGATTATGGCTGGGCTGAGAATGGAGCGACATATGAAAGAAGCATCTATACTATGCTGACAAGAGATTGCACAAATATATTACATGCTCTAAAAGCAGAGGGCTTCTATGAAGACGACAATCAAATAATTACAATTTCGGAATATAACGATATAATGGGCTACAATGATGACCCGATAATTTATTAAATCGCTTACTTCTTATTCTCTATCCGATATATTCTCTAACGCCCCAAGGACTTCTCACCCTTGGGGCAAACTTTTTTCACAGATGTAAGCTAAAATCATTTTGAAACAGACCGATAAAGAATATGAAAGGAAAATTTTAATATTAGTATTTGAAAAAAATTAAAAAATACTATAAAGTTTTCTAAAACGACACCGATATATGAGGTGTAATGGAAAATGTAATCGCAATTAATGAGACTAAAAAGGTCTTTACAACAGGGAGGAAAGGAGTGTGGCGATATGCGTATAGAGGCTTACAATCAGGTAGCTCAGCTCTATCAGACATCAAACACTAAAAACACAGTTGCAGCATCTAAGACTAATTCTATGGGGCGTGACCAGGTGCAGATTTCATCAACTGGAAAGGATTTTCAAGTTGCCAAGGCAGCTGTATCTGAGAGTGCGGACATCAGAGAAGATTTAGTAGCTGACATCAAAGCTAGAATCAAAGCTGGTACATATGATGTTAGTACTGATGATTTCGCTGACAAGCTATTATCTCAGTTTGGATCTATTCTTTAGTTTTTGTGAGGGTTAAGCGTGGCTAGTTTATTGGATGAATTGCTCTTAACTATGGATGGTGAAACGGGGCAGTATGAAAAGTTAATCAGTCTTAATGGAGAAAAGAAGGATTCTATTATCTATAAGAAGCTGGACGTACTGGAGGCTATTACCGTTCAGGAGCAGGCCATTGCTGATGCCTTATTGAAGCTTGAGGAAAAGCGTGCCAGGATACTCAAAAGTATTGCGACAGTAATGGGGCACGATGGGGAGCAGGTTACTGTTTCATGGATGATTAGTAATTTGTCGAACCAACCTGTAGAACAAAAAAAGCTTTCCGATGCAAAGGATAAGCTTGTTAAGGCTGCTGATGATGTTCAGGTACTGAATTTTCAGACCCAGAATCTATTAAAGCAGGCTATAGAAATGGTGGAATTTGATATTACTCTGTTAAAGAGTGCAAAGCAGGCTCCGCTTACTTCCAATTATGGAAGAGATGCTGAAACTACAGGCAGTTTATTAGGAAATAGAGGATTTGATGCTAAACAGTAGGAAAAGGATGTCCTTAAAGTTTTAGTATAAACTTTTAAGGAGAGTACTTATGGCTAATAGTTTCGGAAGCTTATATGTTGGGGCATCGGGCCTACAGTCAGCATCACATGGTTTAAATACAACAGCAAACAACCTTACAAACGTTAACACAGAAGGGTATGTGCGTGAGCAGGTTGTTTACGAAGATAGAGATTATAGAAAAATAGGGAACGCATCAGTCGGCACACAGTATGCCGGTCTTGGTGTGCAAGTAGGAACAATCGTCCACACTCGTGATGTCTTTTTAGACAAGGCATATCGAAGTGAGAATGGGCGATATTCTTTTTATAGTGCTAGCTCAGAGGCAGTACAGGAGGTTTACACTCAACTTCAGGAGACTGAGGGACAGGCATTTAAGGAAGCTGTGGCAAATTTTGAAGAAGCATTTGAGGAATTTGCCAAAGACCCATCAGACACTGTAAACCAGAACCTTGTGTTGCAAAAGGCTAGTCTTTTTTTGTCTAGAGCCCAGGCTGTAGAACAGGGATTTGAAGATTACCAGACTATTATCAATTCGAAAATCAAAGAGGATTTAAATAAAATCAATGAAATCGGAAGAGATATAGTTGATTTGAATAAAAGGATACAAGCCATTGAAGCAGCTGGTGTAGAAAAGGCAATGGAAATGCGAGACAAAAGAGATTTGCTTTTGGACCAGCTTTCAGGAATGGTAAAAATGACATATCGTGAGGACTACACAGGCGTAGTTCATGTGGATATAGAAGGTGTGGAGTTTATTGATGACGTGAATTTCTATCCAGTGGGAATGCTGGAGGATAAACGCACAGGCTATGTTACAGCCTACTGGCCTCAGCTATCAGATATAGTAAGCGAAGAAGATGAGTCATTAAACACATATTATCCTATCTTTAACACTAGTAACGTGGATGCAGAAAAAGACACTGATGTAGGCGAGATAAAGGCTTTGCTTTTAGCAAGAGGCGAGTCTTGGACAAACTATACCGCATTTTTAGATGAAAATGGTGAGATGATTTCTTCAGAAGTGTATGAAAAGGGCGTAGCCAATTCTATCATGATGAATTCTGAAGCCGAGCTTGATACTTTGATACATGAAATGGTAACAAAGATAAATGATATATATAGCCCTCTCACAAGTGTTGCAGATGCATACACTGGGGCTTCAACAGTAACCTACCAGGATGCAAATGGCGAGGCGGTTACGGTGGACGCCAGCAAGCTGAGAATTCTGGATGAGAAAAACTGCTCTGTTGGTTCTGACGGAGAGCTTCCACCAAGAGAATTGTTCGTGAGAAATGGCTGTGAGAGATACACTAAAACCCAGGTAACAATAACAGACGAGGACGGAAACGAAAACACAGTAGAGGTCTACCTATACAATGAAGAGGATTTAGAAGATTCTTCAAAATGCTATACTCTAAAATCTCTCACCGTAAATGAGGATTTGGTAAAGCAGGAATCATATCTGCCTCATAGAAAATACACTGACCAGAATTCTATAGACTATGCTCTTGGAACATCTTTAAGTGCTATTTGGTCAGAGCAGAATTTTAACTTAAATCCCAGTGATACCACTCCATGTGGATACACTGGCTTTTATGTAAAGTGGATTGGTGAAGTGGCAAACACAGGAAATGTGTACGCAACCACTGAAAAATCATTGGAAGGCACAAAAGAGGAAATCGAGTTTAGCAGGCAAGGTGTGATTGGCGTATCATCTGACGAAGAACTCACAACAATGATTAAATATCAGTCAGCATATAATGCTGCCAGCCGATATATAAATGTAGTAAACGAAATGATTGAGCATCTGATTACATCATTAGGTCACTAAAATATATTGTAGCTCCTTAGAAAGGAATAGCTTATGGCATCAACATTTTTTGGATTAACAATTGCATCATCTGGGCTGAATACTTCCCAGGCTCAGATTAATACAACGGCAAATAATATTTCAAATGTGAATACTGAGGGCTATAGCAAGCAGGTGGTAAATACAGTTGCCTCATCTGCTTTGCGCTGCTATGCAAGCTGGGGAACTACAGGTACTGGTGTAGAGGCACAATCTGTCACCCAAAGAAGAGATTTGTATTATGACGAAAAATACTGGAATAATCAAACATCCCTGGGATTTTATACCAAAAAAGAATACTACATGAATCAGATTCAGGATTATTTTAATGAGAATAATTCTAATACAGGATTTACCACGATTTACACAAAAATGTTTAATGCAATGAGCACAATGCAGGGAAGTCCTGGAGATGACACAGTAAGAAAGCAGTTTATTTCAAGTGCCAAGCAGCTCACAGAGTATTTCAATCAGTTATCCACAAAACTCAGTGATTTGCAGAATTCTATCAACGATGAAATCAAAACAGCTGTTGATGATATAAATTCAGTGGCTGAAAAAGTAGCTATTTTAAATAAGCAGATAAATGTCATCGAGCAGGGTGGCGGACATGCCAATGAGCTGAGAGACCAAAGAGCTCTGCTTATTGATAAGCTTTCAGAAATAGTAGATGTAGATGTAAAGGAAGTAGATGTAAAAAATTCAAACAATCCAGACATGTACACCGGTGCCACATATTACTATGTGTACATAAATGGTCAGCAGCTGGTGGACACTTATGAGTATAATACCCTGGCTGTTAAATCCAGAAGCAACGAGCAATATTTTAATCAGTCGGATATAGAAGGTCTGTATGATATTGTTTGGGCAAAGGATGGTGACAAGTTTAATGCCACACCTAGTACTGGTGGCGGAGAGCTGAAGGCAATGTTTGAGGTGCGTGATGGAAACAACAATGAAAATATCCATGCCACAGTTTCTACGGCTTCTGCAAACACCATTACAATTACAAATCTGAATCTCACAGAAGTAAATGAGCTGAATATGCCTTTAAAGGGACAAATACAAACCAACAATAAGCTGTTTAGCTACAATGGTTTTTCTTTTGAAACAGATAGCAATGGAAAAGTTACAAGCATGACCTTTAATTTGACGGAGCCTATTTCTAATGATACAGCCACTTCTTTAGCTGGCAAGAGCTTTCAGGTTGGTGATGATGTGGATTATATGGGAATACCATATTATCAAAACCAGATGAATCTGTTCTTAAGAAATTTCTGCGAGCAGTTTAACCTTATAGAAGAAAGCGGTGTAGATTTAGATGGAAATGACATGGGTGCTTTTTTCGTTGCAAAGGACAAAATAGATTTAAGCGTTGAGCATGATATGACCGAGACTAAGACGGATACTTCAACTGATGCTTCTGGAAATGAGATATCAGTGGGCAAGACATTTACCTATGATGCAGACAATACGTCAGAGACATATTATTTGCTCACAGCGGCCAATGCCACAATAGCAAAGGCAACAGATAAGGACTCAAGAATATTTGCCACCACTACTGCAGAAAACTACACATCAGGTGTGGATGCAGCGGATTTAGTTGTACAGCTTCAAAAGCTGCAAAGCAAAGAAAACCTGTTCAGAGGTGGTGGCGGTGATGCATTTTTGCAATGTATCTATGCTGATATAACAGTGGATACTCAGGAATGCCAGATTTTCACAAAGAATTTTGAGAATATACAGACATCCATTTCAAAGCAGAGAATGTCTATTTCAGGGGTAGATGAAGATGAAGAGGCTCTTGATTTGGTAAAATTCCAAAATGCATACAATCTGGCATCTAAATGTATTTCAGTTTTTTCCGAAATATATGATAGGTTGATATTAAACACCGGAGTATGAGATTTTTTTTAATGAGTTAGTAGCTATCAAGCTATCATTTTACTCAAGTGAAACATTAGTTGAACGGAGTAAATATGATGCTTGAGAGCGTAACTAACGATGTAGAGGTAGTATTATGAGAGTTACAAATAAGATGATAATGAATAACGCAGCTTCAAACATCAACACAACAAAAGAGATTGTTGATAAGCGAAACACACAGATGACTTCTCAGAAGAAGATTGACAAGCCATCTGATGACCCTGTTATTGCTGTGCGTTCACTCAGATTATCTACCACATTATCACAGGTAACTCAGTACTATTCAAAAAATATACCAGATGCAAATCAATGGCTGGATGTTACAGAAACAGCCCTTATTAATATGCGTGACATAGTAAAGGACTGCCGTGAGATAGCTGTAAAGGGTGCAACAGACACAAATAACCAGGAAGACAGAAAGACCATGCTGACACAGCTGGAATCACTTCAGAAGCAGCTGTATGCTGAGGGAAACGCTGACTATGCAAATCGCACAGTGTTTACAGGCTATAGAACAGACAGCAATCTCACCTTTACAGAGGACGAAGAAAAGACAAAATATCGTATAAACCAATCTCTTTCAATTGAAAAGTACATGGAAGAGAAAAGATATTATTCAGGTAATGTGGTAATACCTACCACAGAAGAAGAGGTGCTTGCACCATCCCAAGATCCTGACGACCCTGATTCAGGATATACTGCAATTTCTGACATAGACAGAAGCAACTACTACAGGCTTCGCCTGGCATATGAAGATGTTGATTCCATAAATAGCATCAGTGCAACCTATGCAAATCCAGAAGACCCTGCAGTAACAGGATTTAAATTTACATTCACTGAAGACGAGACAACTCACGTCTTTGATGATACAGCAGCTCCTACAGTAGAGCCTGCTGACTGTCCATATTCTCTTAGCGTATATGAAAGTGAAAAGGACTGGGCTGCAGCAGATGCTGACGGCAAAAAGGTGGTAGGTGACAATGAAATAGTATTTATCAGAGAAACTGGTGAACTGATTTTTGGAAATACTGTGGCAGCATCACTTAAATCCCAGGAAGCTACAATAGATGCTCAGTACGATAAAACCAGTTTTGACAACGGTCAGCTGAGACCAGAATACTATTATAATTGCACAAAGCTGATAGACGAGACTGGTGCTGCACTTACAAAAAATAATACATATACAAAGTTTGATGAAAATGGAAACACCATACACTTTGATATCGAATATACAATTGCAGCAAACCAGACAATAGCCATCAATACAGAGGCGTCTGATGTGTTTGACAGCTCTTTGCAGCGTGATTTAGGTGAAATGATTAATTCCATCCAAAGAACGATTGATGCCTACGACAAATTAGACACAGTAAAGAACATGCTAGATGAGACACAGTATGCATCTGATGAAGACCAGAAGTGGCTAAAAGAGTGGGAAGCAGCATGTCAGAAGGAATTTGATTACTTTTTTGACGATATGCAGAAACTTTTTAACACAGAACTAGGCAAAATTGATCAGTATTATGCTAAAATAAGTTTAGCAATAACTGATTTGGGTTGTAAGGAGGATTCTCTTACACTGACCAAAACAAGAGTTGGTGACCAGAGGGAAACTGTGCAGGAATTACAATCAAATAATGATGACGTAGATTTATCCCAGATTATCATTGATTACACAGCAGCTTACACCGCATATCAGGCATCGCTTACAGCTGCTGGAAAGCTTGGCGATTCCACATTATTAAACTACATTTAACTAACAAAGGAGAAGGGATAATGCAGGTAAAAACCAGATTGTTCGGCGAAATTGAAATTTCCGATGAAAAAGTAATTAATCTACTTCATGGTCTAATCGGTTTTCCAGACATGAAAAGATACACCCTCATTTTCGACGAAGAGAAGAAGGACAAAGGCAACATTATGTGGCTGCAGTCTTTAGACGAAACTGACTTTGCAATGCCAGTTATGCTTCCACATGTAGTAAAGCCAGATTATGCTCCAGAATTAAAGGTAGACGCATTGGAGCAGCTTGGAGAACTTACAGAGGATAACACATATGTCCTTGTAACTGTTCGAGTACCCAAAAATCCAAAGGATGCATCTATCAATTTAAAGGCACCTATCATCATTAACACAGAGACAAATGTGGGTGATCAGATTATCATTGATGGCAATGAGCCAGTCAGATTCCTGATTCATGATGCATTACATGGAAAGGATGGTGAGTAGCGATGTTGGCATTAACACGAAAAACAGGCGACGCGATTATGATCAACAACAACATCGAGATTACAGTCCTTGAGGTTCGCGGTGATCAGGTAAAAATAGGAATTTCGGCACCAAAAGAGGTGTCTATCTATAGAAAAGAAGTATACCTAGAAATTCAAAAAGAAAACGAGGCTGCCAAGGCAATCAGCATGGACGACCTCGAAGCACTCAAAAACCTTTTATAACGTGGAAATCCTACAAAACTCCTAGTTACGGCTACAAGCCTGATGAATTCTCCGCTCAGCGCGAATGCTTCGCTTGAGAATTATCAGAGCTTGTCACCTACTAGGAGTTTTTTGTTTTTTGCTATCAGTAGTGTATTAAGAGACGTCCGCACAACCTAGGCAAGCTCAAGCAAGAAGGTCCCATGCAAGCTTGCCCAGGTTACGAAGCCGCATTTTTGAATAATAGCCATAGACTAAGAAAGCCCTTGGTAGGCATCAAGCTATAATATTTCCTTAGCGAGACGTGTTGTCGAGCGGGGAAATATTATGCTTGTAGCCGTAACCAAGGGCTTTCGTAATATTTAGAAAAAATTTGAATTTGCTATAAAGTATTCGGGGGTGGGTGCCGATACAAGGATTAGAAAACTAAAAATTTCCCATAGTACAAGGATGTATATTGTCCAAAAGGATTGGAGAATGGGACTTTAATCCCAAGGGCGTAAGGAGGAAAGAAATGAAAATAGGCGAAGTAAGTAGTCAGTTAGGCTACCAGGGACAAGGAAGTTCAGTAAAGACAGCGCCAGCACCAGCAGTGCAAGGAGAAAGTGCAATAGTTGATTTCACAGCTGCTGTGAAAGATAATAAAGCGGCTGAATCTGATAATAAAAATCTTTCTGTGAACCCTGATGAAAAAGGCGAAGAGAAAAATCCAGCATCACAGGCTACATCTTCTTTGAAGGAGGCTGTGGAAAAAATTAATTCGGCAAACGGAAATGCCGAGGCTGTATTCGGTATCCATGAGGGTACAAACCGTGTGACCATTAAAATGGTGGACAAGGAAACAAAGGAAGTTATCAAGGAATTTCCTGCTGACAAGACTTTGGATTTGATTGCAAAGGCTTGGGAATTGGCAGGAATTATGGTTGATGAAAAGAGATAGATGGAGGTAGCTTATGCCTATTAGATTATCAGGCTTGGCTTCAGGATTAGATACCGAGGCGATTGTTGGTGCTTTAGTGTCTTCCTACAGCTATAAAAAAGATAAATATGTAAAAGCTCAGACTAAGCTATCTTGGAAGCAGGATGCTTGGAAAAGCTTGAATAGTAAGGTGTATTCACTGTATACATCTGTTGGACAGATGCGCTATTCTTCAAACTATTCTGTAAAGAAGGCGAGCGTGTCGGATTCTACAAAGGCTACAGCCACAGCTAGTGGCTCAGCCATCAATGGAACCCAGACTCTGGAGGTAAAGACTCTTGCTCGTACAGCCTATGTTACAGGTGGTGAGTTGGGCTCAGATATAAAAGGAGAGTCTACTCTATCTGCTCTTGGAATTAAGACTGGAACTGCTACAGGAAATGGAAAAATTTCTGTAAGGACAGGTACAAAAGTCACTGATATAGAAATAGATAGTACCATGACTATCAATCAGTTTGTAGGCAAGCTTAAAGATGCTGGCTTACAGGCAAATTATGATGAAGCTAATCACAGATTTTTTATCAGTTCTAACACATCTGGTAAGGCAGGAGATTTTTCGATTTCTGCCAATAACACATTAGGACTTGATAGCTTGGTAAAAATGGGGCTTTTGTCTGATTCAGAAATCAGTTCCATAGAGTCCACGGCTTCTGGTTCTGAACTTGTTAAGAAACAATTAGGAACATTTGTCGGCACTGCCAGCGGCTTTTCAAGTATGTTAAGTTCGATGAAGGACTATAAGGAAAAAATAAGTGCGGCAGAAGAGATTATAGGTAGTGATAGTGCCACTGAAGAAGAAAAGGCAGCAGCGCAAGAAGAAAAAGAACGTCTGGAAAACGAATATGCTATAGAGCCATCCTTTAAATATTTAGATGATTATCTTACCGAAAAGGGTATTGATATAACCACCTATACAGAGGGCGAAATAGCTGAGCTTGGGGAAAATATATACACAAATGAAGCCAAGTATACTGAGACTGCAGCAGAGGCTACCAAAAATGAAATAACAACTGCGGTAAATGCAATAAGAGATGCAAATGTAGAGCTTGCCAAGGCAAATGCTATGTCAGAGGACACTGATGAAGAAAAAGCAGCAAAAGCGGCAAAAGTAGCAGAAGCAAAGGCAAAAGTGGATGCGGCATGGGGCAATGAGACTAATGCAAAATGGGGCACATATATACAGGACAACTTTGGAGCCAAGGATTCCGAGAGTGCCTCTGGCAATTATAATTACACAAAGTTCTGGTCTCAAAGTGACAATTTAGAGCTGGCTAATACTGTATTTTACAGAGTTGATTTGGCTGCAAATATTAGTAACAACACCATAGACTTATCTACAGAAAACACAGCGAAAAAAGTAGATGGAGTTGATGCTGAAATTATACTAAACGGTGTTACATATACCAACAATACAAATTCAGTGACGGTAAACGGTCTCACTATAGAGGCACTTGCTGTTACAACAGATGCAATTACAGTAAATGTTTCCAATGATACGGATGCACTTTATGACAAGATAAAGGATTTCCTATCCAGCTATAATAATCTGATGAATGAGATGCAGAGCTTGTACAATGCAGATTCTGCCAAAGATTATGAGCCTCTTACTGAGGATGAAAAGGCTGAGATGTCAGAGTCCGAGATTGAAAAGTGGGAGCAGAAAATCAAGGATTCATTGTTAAGACGAGATACACAGCTTTCTGGCATTATTTCGGCTATGACAATGTCAATGATGAAAACCTATGAAGTAAATGGAAACACTTATGCATGGTCATCATTTGGTGTTCATACATTAGGTACACTTAATGCAGAGAAAAATGAAGGCTACGCATATCACATTGATGGTGATTCAGAGGACAGCTATACATCGGGAAAAACAGACAAACTTAGAGCGGCACTTGCAGAAGATCCGGATGGTGTAGTTGATTTCGTAAAACAGATGATGAGTGGATTGTATTCATCATTAGACACAAAGATGAAGTCAACAGCTGTCAAATCCGTATATACGGTATACAACGACAAGGAAATGGCTTCTGAGTACTCTGACTACAGCAACCTTATAAAAACCTGGACAGACAGAGTAACCGATATGGAGGACGCATATTATAAGAAGTTCTCAGCAATGGAAAAAGCTTTGGCAACATTGCAGGGAAATTCATCTTCCATCTCTTCATTATTAGGTGGTTGATGCCGATATAAAAAATAGAGAATCCTATGCGCGAAGGGATTTTCGGGAGAGTAAGTATTGGACACAAAAAAAGGAATTTGGGAGGCGGTAATATGACACCAATGAATGGTTATGATGCTTACGCAAAAAACAGAATATTGACGGCTAGTCCAGCTGAATTGACATTAATGTTATATGAAGGAGCAATCAAGTTTTGCAATATAGCTATTGTAGCTTGTGAAAATAAGGACATCGAGAAGGCTCATATTAACATCAGAAAAACTGACAGAATCATCGAGGAATTTGAGCTTACTCTTGATGAAAAGTATGAGGTAGCAAAGGATTTTCATGCAGTGTATACTTATCTAAGGAGCTGCTTGAGACACGCTATGATTGACAAAAATCCAGAGACATTACAGGAGGTTCTAAAACATCTTAGGACTATGCGTGACGCATGGAAGGATGTCATGAAACTAACGGCAAACGGAAAAAACTTAAGTAGCCAGCACACTAGTATCGCTGGATAGGGATGCGAGCAGATTGCTGGCTTAAAATGATTATTAAAGTGCGAGACGAGGTTTCTTTGTCTCGCACTTATATTATATATGGCAATTCATTATTCTGTTAGCCGAAAGTCAAACGTATCTTGAATCGGGAAATAATTAAATTTATAATGAAAATGAAGTAGTAAACAGCACAGGCAGGAGAGCTTATGGAGAATATGGATTATGTGGTAATGCTCAGGGAGTCACTGGAGAAGAAGGCAGATGTTCTTAGAGTACTTCTTATAAGAAATAAAGAGCAGGAAGCAATATTGAAAGACCCTAATTCTACTCCAGATGATTTGGAGAAGAATATGAATATGAAGTCGGAATTGATAGACAGAATAGTAATGCTTGATGATGGCTTCGAACAATTATTTAATAGGGTGAAACACATTTTGGATGAGGACAGAGCTACATATGCTGACGAGATAAGGCTTATGCAGGAGCTGATAAAAAAGGTGACTGATTTGACTGCCGATGTGGAAGCCTCTGAATATAAAAATAAAGAGTATGCCAAGACACGATTTGCCAATGTAAAAAAAGAGGCTCGTGAAATCAAAAAATCCTCTGATGTGGTAAGCAGCTATTACAAGCACATGATGAGTCCACGCACCACTGCTGACCCTGCATTTTTGGATAAGAAGAAGTAAAAAATAGTTATTAATTTTAACAAAAATGAAAGTCCTACAAACTCAGTAAAATCAAGGGTTTGTGGACTTTTTTGTTTTGCCTCAAAATGCAAAAAAGTGGAATAAAAATAAAAAATTTCAAAAAAAGACTAAAGTTTTCCCAAACCCTCACGATAAATAAGGTGTAAGGACAAAACAAATAAAAAAATCACCTTACACATCGAATTCGAATCTTTAAATTTAATAACCAGGCCAGACACGGATGTTGGGCTATCAAAACAAAACGGATTTAACTGCCAAAAGGAATTGGCAAGATCTCATGGAGGAATTAATTATGGTAGTACAACACAATATGCAGGCAGCTAATGCTTCAAGAACATTGAACATTACAAGTGGTTCTCAGGGAAAGAGTACAGAAAAGCTTTCTTCTGGATTTAAAATCAACAGAGCAGCAGATGATGCAGCTGGACTTTCAATTTCTGAGAAGATGAGAAAACAGATTCGTGGTCTTAGCCAGGCTTCTACAAACGCATCTGACGGTGTTTCTTCAGTACAGACAGCTGAAGGTGCTCTCACAGAAGTACACGATATGCTTCAGAGAATGAACGAACTCGCAGTTCAGGCAGCTAACGGAACAAACTCAGAATCAGATCGTGATGATATCCAAAACGAAATCTCACAGCTCACACAGGAAATAGATAGAATTGCTTCTACAACAAAGTTCAACGAGACATTCCTTCTTAAAGGTGATGTAGGACTTAAGACAATGTATATCGATGCTCATGATGCAGGTCTTGACGGCACATTGGTACAGAATACTACCAGAGCTACATTCATCATGGAATCTCTTGAAGCTGGTGAAAAATATACAATTGGTGGAACACAGTACACAATCGGTGCAGCTAATAATCAGGAAGTTGCAAATGCTCTTCACTTAACAGCAAGCTATAAAGCATCTGGTGAGGGTACAGCTGATGGTCCTTGGAGTATTCCAGCTGGTGATACAATCTCAATTGATGGAAAGACATATACAATTATTGATGCAAAGTATTCAGATGTAGCAAATGCTAAAGTTACAAATGCTTATTTAACAAAGCTGATTACAAAAGGATCAACAGTAAAATATAATGGAAATACTGTTACAAGATTCTCTCCAAGCTACAATGCAACAACTGGAATTGATGATGCTAATACAACACTTATTACAGCAACAGCAGCATACAGAATGGTAGCTATAGAGCTTAAAGCAGCATCTTCAATTGGAACAACTGATAAGTCTGCAGAGGTTGATACTAACGATGATGGAGATTATACATGGTAATTCGCTAATATT
>CAMNPQ010000005.1 GCA_946548305.1 uncultured Pseudobutyrivibrio sp. | reverse complement strand
AGTCTACATTTCTAAATATGAGTAACAAAATGTTTATCACAGGAAGATTAAGTTTCCATCCCCTCTCGGAGTCTATATATCTAAATGCAAAGATAGTTAGAAACTACGTAAAAGAGCAATACCCGTTTCCATCTCCTCTCGGAGTCTACATATCTAACTGTGACTATAAAAAAGTTGTTCACAAGTTTGCTACAAAGTTTCCATCTCCTCTCGGAATCTACATATCTAAATACAAAAGAACAAATGAAACGATATGAAGAAATGAGGTTTCCATCTCCTCTCGGAGTCTATATATCTAAATCATCAAAGTATTATGAAAACATGGCAGATAACATGTTGGAAGAGTTTCCATCTCCTCTCGGAGTCTATATATCTAAATGATATTTTAAAAAGTTCATAATTTGGAGGTAAAGTTTCCATCTCCTCTCGAAGTCTACATAGCTAAATATTTCTTTTTCGGATTTAATACAATTTGGATTATTGTTTCCATCCCCTCTCGTAGTCTACATATCTAAATTAGCTTTAAAACTCAATTAGAGAAAAAACAAGCACATAAGTTTCCATCTCCTCTCGGAGTCTACATATCTAAATGTATTGTTAAAATAAGAACATTAAATGAACCCCGTTTCCATCCCCTCTCGGAGTCTACATATCTAAATAAGATAATGAAAACTACTAAAGAACTTGCAGAAGTGTTTCCATCTCCTCTCGGAGTCTACATATCTAAATAGTCACAGACTTGTAACACAATAACAGTTTTAGAATAGTTTCCATCTCCTCTCGGAGTCTACATATCTAAATGTATTGTTAAAATAAGAACATTAAATGAACCCCGTTTCCATCCCCTCTCGGAGTCTACATATCTAAATTATTTTTTTATATTTGTCAAGGAGGAAGACATTGTTTCCATCTCCTCTCGGAGTCTACATATCTAAATAGAACATAACGAAGCAATGAATTTTGACTATAAGTTTCCATCTCCTCTCGGAGTCTACATATCTAAATGAATATATGAAACCTTTTGATGAATTTAACACTAAAGCGTTTCCATCCCCTCTCGGAGTCTACATATCTAAATAAGATAAAAAGTATTTATTTGAATTTGACAAAGGGTTTCCATCCCCTCTCGGAGTCTACATATCTAAATTAATAGGATTTACTAAGAATGAAATAAATGAATTGTTTCCATCCCCTCTCGGAGTCTACATATCTAAATGTTAAATACGAAAATGAATGTATAAGTTGTGGGCTGGTTTCCATCCCCTCTCGGAGTCTACATATCTAAATACCATCCATGGCAGCCCTTATTATTGCTGCCATGAATCATTGTTTTGCGTGGGAAAATATTTTCTGTTTTTCTGATAAAAAGCAGAAATCTAGACAAACATCCATCTGCACTCTCCCATTTGATACATTTTTCCTTCATAATGAACCGTTTTTAGAATATGTGGTGCCACCCCCATCTGCCTGTCCTTGTAGTGCTTATGATTCTTCGGTACATTTGTATTATCAAATATATCAACCACAGCATTCACTCCCATTTTATCCCCAAACATAGGGTATATACTAGTTTTTGAAACAAATCCTACGCCGCCTCCCAAGTATACAGTGTCGGCAGCCCCTTTGGTAATCTTTGGATATTTCATTCGAAAAACGTCATTGTAATTATCACTAAATAGTTTTATAGCATTCATTATATCATTAGGTGTATATTTGCATAATGTCTCATCTATTGTTAGGGTGAAACATATCTTTGTTTTAGGTTTTATGCATTCCCTCAATACATTTAGCTTGTTCTCACTTCCATCTGCGTGATACTCACTTCGTTGACACAAGACTAAATCATCTATTGCCAGAGGGGTAGAATCGCTCACTCTTAATCCAGACAAAATATCATTTACAGCATCCGAAATTCTTTTTTCGTTTTTATCAAGCTTGTTAAATGCTTGCACCTCTATATTCTTTTGCTCATTTCTAAGATATTTATTCCTGCCAGTCTTTCTTCCTATCCCCTGCTGCAATCCAGCTTTTACCTCATTAAAGCTAGAACCGTCTGACATAATCTCGTATGACAACAATATAGTGCGCAACATTCCTTTTATTGAGCTGCCTGGCACATAGGGCAATCCGTAAGAATCCTTCACAAATTCAGATACTGATATTTGATTACCTCTTTCTAAAGATGTGTCAGATTGCCTTAGCCTATACTTAATATACGGTGTTATATCTTCTGCCTTGATATTATTTTCCCTAAGAAAACCATATAAATCCTTTCTATACTCATTTAGAAAGAACTTTTCGAACAATGGCACAATTCTTTTTTGTTTCATATATTCATATAGCTTTTGAACATCCATTACCCATATTTCATTTTGCTTTAGAATATATTCCTTCTTGTTTAGTTCTTTTCCTGAACCAATGAATACTGGACCTATGGTTTCAATCTCAACATTATATTCTTTAAGATAATCCCTCATAAATCTATACTCCTAAAAAGATTGGCTTTCCATATCTATATACTGGATGATTACCCCCTGCCGATACATCATAAATATCTCCAGTATACTTTTTTGTAAAAAACGATCCTGCTGCAAACATAAACAAGTCCTTTTTTCGCATATACCTGTCTGAATAGCTGACTGATTCAACAAAACCACTTCTCTTTTCCAACATATACCTAGCGTCTGGCATAACATCTGAAATTTCGTCATCCTTTGGTAAACTTACCGAAAGAGAAATAAATGCGTCATTGCCAGTTTCAAGCCTGTTTTTTATGTCTTCTGACATTTTTCCTGTATATATCTCAAATCTACCCAAACCAGAAGACCTTTTTCCACCTATACCAGAAAAGGATAACTTATCTAGTAGATTGTAGAATAAATCCTTTGCATCCTCATTATCGTAGCCATATATAATATATAACCCTGCTTGGTCAGAAAAAACGTATGAACCAATCCTGTATGGCTTGGTTTCATCCAAACCTCTTATTGCACAGTGGGTTTCGGTTTTATACCATCCAATCTTTTTTTCCAAAGCAATTTCATCATTTGGGTTAAGACTACCTGCCAAATATTCATCCCACTTTGACATAGCCACATAGTTCATTTTTTTATATTGCTTTTTTAAAGTTGATGTACCATCGCTATTATCGTTAATTCGTATATAGGGCTTTGGTAAAAACAACTCATCCCCCAGAAACGGAAATGCATCTGATATCAATAGTTCACCAGCTTTTGCATATTGCAATAGTCTCTCAAAAGTTTCTTTTCCTTCCTTTACTGCTTCTATACATAAAGCCGAAAACAGTGTGTCCGCCAAAAAAGAATTATGAGAGTTTTCTAAAGACCTATCTCCTATGTGTATGCCATAGGGAAATTTTAGTTTGAAAATATCATACTCCATACCATGCCCTACCTTAGTTATCAGTATTAAGCATTCTGTTGCATTCATCCATTAATGAATCTTCCACTTCACCAACTACAACTTCTGCATACAAATCATCAAATCTGACCTTGCCATATCCTCTAGAGCCATTTCCTCCCAGGTAATCGTACCGAAGAAGCTTGAATGCCTCTGCTAAAGTTTCCATGTCCTCTATGAATTCCTTTTCGTTTTCAAATTCATAGATAATATCTAAATTAAATTCTGAACCTCGTACAGCCCTTTCTATCTGGCGTGGGTTTGCTACTGCAGTTGCCCTATTTATAGAATTCTCGAACTTTACTTCCGTCATACTCTGTAAGCCTAGCTTTCTGAGTTCCTCCTGATTTGCCAACACCATATCTGAAAATAACAGTCTGCTTCTCTTTACATTTCCCTTTTTTGCACTACCAAATAGACGTGTAATACGCTCATCGTCATCATCAGGTTGTAATACTCCAGCATTATATTCCTTTGCCAAAAGTGTTCTCATCTTTCCCTTTAATGATGATCCTGGAATCATCGGGAGATTTGTTTTGACATCTCTTACTATTGGCGAATCCACTGCTCCTATGGCAGCAAAAGCAGAAGAGCCTCCAATGTGCATACCTGTTTCTATATTAAGCTTTCCTGTAATTTGAATTTTACTATACATTTCCCAGCCTCCTAATCATTTCCACCATAAAATTTATGATAAGCTATCAATGCTTCCATATAGTGATTAAACAAAATATAATTTGCCTTGCTACCAGATATCTCCTTTAATATATCTAATATTTTTCCCTCTAAAACAAAATCTTTTACGCTTTGATCTCTGCCACTTTCATACACAAATCTCATTCTTAAATACTCTATGCGCCCAACAAGTTCATCATTTAATGTATCGTCCTGCAGAAGCAAAACATTGTTGTAAATGTCCGCTGACATAGCCAAAAGGTTTCTGATTTTTGATGTAGAGACCATTGGAATCGGTTTATTTGTTTTAGTATTTACCTTTGACTTTAAGTGTTTTATAACTGCTTCCGCAGTATCTACATAATTGCTATCATTTATAGTTTTCAATTTGTTTCCTCCCCTCTGTGCATATATACATACAATTCAATTGCTGTCTTCAAGTGTCGCCTATCCCTTTCATTGTTTATCCACCTAATCATGTCTTTGGAAAAAACGTCAAACTTCGCTTTTATTTCCTTGTAATTATCAGAATGACTATCTGGCTCCAGGCGAGCTAATAAATAGACAAATCTAGCAAGGTTTATTCTTTCACTTTGATTTCTGATTAGTTCTAAAATCCTGTACAACAGACCATTGCCATGCGGATTATCTGTGGCATCCATGTATGTGGAAATCGTTTTAAGTTTTTCGGCTATTACGCCAGTTTCAAACTCCTGCCACTTATATGTGCCATCACTAATACTTTGTCCAGCTTCATTATGAAATTCACCGTCCTCTAGCAAGGTAATAGCATCTTTGCCTGACAAATCCTTGGATTCATCCTCCATCTGTTCAACTTCCGAGGCAATAACACTGATTGGATAGTTATCTGTGTATACTCCAATTCCTGCAGAAATGGTAAGGGTATTTTCTGTATATTTTTTGAATGCATTACTAAGGTCTACTGCAAATTCAATCACTTCGTTCCAAGAGCCAACAACAAATACATCATCTCCTCCTGAATATACTATTGTGATATTTCTTTTCTCCTTTGTTTTACCATCAAGGGAAAACTCAGGATTTTCTAAAAGCTTGTTAATATGTAATTTAAAGAATAGTGAAAGCTGCCTTGACAGTGTTGCTGTACGGGAAATTGTCATGTACCTATTGTCATTGGCTTTATTACGGAAGCCTGAAACAAATGCATTTCCAAGATTGTCTACATCTGCTCGTAAAACGCCTATACGATTTATACCTGTAGCAGTATTACTAAATTCTTCAAAGGTAGCTTTTGCGGAATAGCTGCCAACCCATAGTTTTGTAGCTATGTGTTTTCCTGTATAAGAACGATTCTTACAATAGGCTCTCACAAAATTTTCACTAGTCTCCATCTTTTTCTTTAGGGTTTCATCTGTATCAACCGAAAGACTATAGCCTCCTGGTAAAGGAAGTAAGTCCTTATTTTCATCCCTTTCAACAGTGAAGAAATCTGCATACAAAACCTTTGCTGAAAGCTTTTCAAAGCCTGAACAAATCGGGCAAAGTTCATTATCATCCCCAACAGCTATTCTTTTACAAACAGAACATTCCCTTGTATAATCATCATGCTTTATGCTATTTAATGCCTTTATTACATCCGCATCATATCTGCAGATTTTATGCTCTGATATCATTGAAGATACTCTTTTAAAAATATCTTCATAGCTTCCACTTGGAATATTTTTTAGACTATTTGCTGAGCATGAGCCATACCCACCTGCTATATAAAGCTCTGTTTGGAATTTTTCCAGAAACCATTGATTAGTCCTTTTGATAAACTCGTCGAACTCAGTCTTACATTGTTGGGTATTAGGAAGTAATAAATAGCAATGTCCGCCACCAACATACAATAGATTGCATCTAGAAAGCCCTAGTGTATTCAGGAGTTCGTCAATAATATGCTCCATCACAATCTCTAAATAAAATGACCTTGCTCTAAGTGTCTTCAATGCATTTTTAGTTTGTATGGTATATATAAATTTTTGAATTCCAGAGATATCCATACTTGCAATCAAAAATGCTTCTTTTTCATAAAATGCTTTCTCAGCTTTAAATAGTGTGCTCTTATAATCGCTTTCTTCATCCTCTAAATATTTTACTATGGCACTTGAAATAGCAGCTGTCAGTTTTAAATGATCATATAGTGATATATCTGGAACTTCAGCTGCTGATGTGGAAGATGGCACAAATGAAAGATTTGCTTCCATAACTTCCAGTAGCGAGTTTACATATTCAGAGGAATAATCGATTCCCTTCAGATTATCTGTAAGGTTATTCACTATTTTAGCGTACTCTTCTTTTGCAAAAGTACCTTTCTCTGAAGAGGGAAAATTTATGCTCTCTTCAACATTTAATTTATTAGTTGAATAGTAATCTTTTCCATTATTTTCATTCAAAAGGTTGAATACAGGCTGCAGTGGAGTGTGCAGTTCAAATCCTGATTCATCTGACATTTTTTCACGCCTGTCAACAGATGATGCTATATTGTCAGCAATATATACCACATAAGCCAAGGAATCATCTGATATGCTACTATTGCTTAGTGCTTTCCCATGATGATATTTTACGCATTCTAGAATATCCCTATCTTCAATTCCAATATTCTCTTTTAAATATTCAAATCCAATTTGACTATGAGTTCTTTTTTCATTTCCCTCACGATAGATAACCTTACCTATATCATGTAGTAAGCCCCCAATTGTCACCTTCAATTCTTTATCAGTCACTAGGTTCCTCCTCAATTATTTTTATCGCTCCCATTCCCATTCCTGTTTTTATTCCTACTCCTGAGAATTCTCCAAATTTCAAAAGCAGCCGCACATAGCGCATCATTGTTTCAGAGCCAAACAGCCTCAGGCTTAGGTTTCCGTTAAAGCCAGGAATGTTTCGTCCCTCAATTGGAAAGATTCCTGTTTTTAACCTATATTTAGAGACAATAGTATCATCTATAATCTGATTTAATGTATCCTCATCCTCCATATTTTCGTTTCCAAGAATAATACTATATTTCATCATAAGATTTTGAAATATCAACCGTAAATCTGGTGTCACATTGTATCTGCCTCTCTGTTTGAATGCAGTAAGTGTTAATATCCGCAAATCAAAGTTCTTTTCAGCAGGCTTTTCATAGAAGTCCTCCATTAAATCTGAATAGCTTTTAGTTACAATAGATTTATTTTTAATATCCACATTAATGTCTCCATTATTTATATGAAAACAATTAAATTCAGGTGCTAATAACGGTTCTATTATTCTTTTATAGGCTTCATTATTAAGTGTACTTACTTTCCAATACCATCTGTGCTCATCCTGATAAATGTATTGACTGTAGGGATGCATCTGTTCCTTATGAAGGAAGTCGGCATACTCTGAATCTATCTTTGTAAAAAGTACACCTTGAAAATCGGACGCTTTTCTATAGTTTATTCCATCTGCTGATAGCTCCATAGTTATTGATGCCAATATATTTGTGTTTATCTCTGTCATATTAGGATTATCATATCTCCTCTATTTTCTTAATTATGTAGTTGTTCATATCATCATAGGCATTCCAATACTCATCCTTTATGTTAAGTGTAGTATATTTGCACAATTCCTTAATCAAACCACTTACATCAGCAGGGGAATACCCAGTCTTCTTTTTAAAGCCATCCTCCGTAAGAGATACTATTTGATGAGCCGCCACGTTTCTTGCTCCTTCTTCTACTGATCTTAGCTTTGAACATAAATCAACTATCTTAGGATTAGTAATCAATTTCTGCGTTAAAAGTGAAATATGAGAGGATTGAGGCCAATCATATTTAAAATAAGGCCATTTATTTTTAAATATTTCATCTAGCTTTGTGCCAGCCAGCTTTCCTCTATCCCAGTATTCCCTACCATTTTCATTTTTTGTATAATCTTCTATGCGTACTTGCTCTTGTTTTAATAATACATCCCTAAATAATGCCACTATAAGCGGTGATATGGCTCTTGCAAAGTCAGCATATTCACCCCGCTTACGCTTTATATCCAGTGCTAAGGCATACTCAAATATTTCTCTGCTTCCGTCATTTTTTATTGGAAAGCCTTCCATATTATGTTTTTTCACTAAAGCATTTAGTCCTTGATTATCAAGCTGTATTCGTTTATATGCCACATGTAATAGTTCCAAATAGTTTATTGTTTTTTCTGACGGTAAGCTTTCTGCTGCTAAATAGGCGGCTTGATAGTCATACACCTTGAGTAATCGCTTGATTATTTCTTCCTGTTTGATATTTGACAAGGTTGGACAAACAACTTCTTTGCATCTGTTTTCAGAATCCCCATTGTTGTCTTCATTTAATTCCCACAGTGTCTGAACATCATAGTTTTTATGATTATGCTCATTTATTCTTCGTACTGGTGTTACAACCTGTATTGTTTTGCAATTAAATTCACCAAGAGTAGCTAGTACAATCAATCCGCTTTTCATCGCAGGTGTTCCTGAAGATACATTTAATATCAGCTTATCTTCGCTGGACAATGAAGCTGAAATGTCTGCGATTATACTCCTGAAATCACTGTAATAATAATCATAGTCCTGTACATTTATTAAATCTGAGCGTTCTATTTCATTAATAATAATCTCTCTTGATTGTTGTTCTGCTAGCTTTTGTATACAAAATCTATATCTATCGTCTTGCTCTTGAAAATCCAGCATTTCCTTTGACATATATAGATATACCTCGTCTGGCTTGTACCATCTGCATATATGCAAAAGTGAACCATCTCGTATATTATTTTGCGAAATTGGGTCGGTCCCACCAACTGGGGAAAAAAGCACAGTTTTACTCAATTATGTTCCCTCCAAACATTTATTAAATAATCAATCACTCTCCCCACCCAAATATCATATTTCATTTCAGATGCAATCTTTTGAAGGACTTGGGCATTGCTGAAAGTGTAGGAAAGTGAATCACCATTTGCAAGGGCAATGCCTGTTTTATCTTCATTAATCCGTTCCAACTGAAGCAGAAGCATTTGCCTCCTCCTGCTGTATTACCATCTCAATGGCAAGTACCACCGCAAGAGCCAGCACTTCATCTACATCATCTGCTATATCCATCTCATAGCTGTCGCCCCATGAAAGCCAGGCTTTGTGTAGGGACACTATCTCTTTTCCATCTTTTGTCATAGTATAATCGTGACCCATGACTTTTCCCTTTACTTCCCAGCCAGGTCCTTCAACGATGTATTTACTTCCTAAAAACGACATCTTCTTTTGAATCATTGCAACCTGCTCGTCACCCTTATATACAAAAAATTTTGGCATTAGAGCTAAAATCTTCTGCTGTATCATCAGCTGTTCTCTTTCATTCATGTCAAATATATGAAGCTTTTTTCCTCCGATTTGAACTCTATCTCCCTGCACAACATAGCAATCCTCTTCATGCTCATTTTTTACTGTGAAATGATCGACGAATGATAATAGCTTTTCCTTAATATATAATTTCTTCATACTCTACCTCCTGAAATAAAAATCTTTAGTGGTATTTTACTAGACAATTGTTATCAAGTTGTGTCTTTGTTCTGTAGTTTATATAACAAAAAAAGCCAGCTAAAAAGCTGGCTAAATAAATTAAATTATTCTTACTCAATTGTAAGGATATCTGAAAATCCTGTTACATCAAAAATTTCCATAACTTCCTCAGACACATTGTTGATAACCATTTTTCCCTGCTTGTTCATGGTCTTTTGTGTAGAAAGTAATACTCTAAGCCCTGCACTGGAAATATACTCAAGCTTTTCAAAATCAAATTTTAAATCTGTAACACCATCAATCAAACCGTTTACCTTTTCCTCAAGCTGTGGTGCTGTAGTAGTATCAAGTCTTCCCTCAAGTGCAATTTTAAGATTAGCCCCATCCTTTGTCTCATTAATGTTTAACATAATTAATCCTCCTTAAGTTTATAAATCATAGTCATTTGTACTTTATTATTTTTAACACCAACTATTACATCATCAGCAATACTAGCAACAATAGATTTCTCCAATTCATCCCAAGCTGCCTTTACGCCCTCATTGGTGTTTCTCTCGCCATCCAAGCCATTACGATAGTCTACCATTGACCACATAAAGCCCGACATTGCTGTAGGGTTTGTAGCGATGGACACATCATTGTAAGCACCCATTCCAGCATAATTTACGCTGATGCCGTTGTACTCCTGGTTAAGCTTCATGACACTTTCGTAATTTAAAATACCAGTCTCAATCATGTCCTTTAATTTGCCCATAAAGCCATGAACTAAAGCATTTTCTCCAGTAGTAGATAATGATAGAATATCATATTTTTTGTCTGCGTCAATCTTTGTGTTACCCACAAGCTTTAGAGCACATTCGCCCTTATATTGTTCCAACCAGAGCAAAGCTGAAAAATCCCCTGTCATTTCTTCAACCATTCCGATTGTCTCTTCTAACAATAGCTTTACTCTAAGAGCATTTTTGCCTGAGAGTTTCACCTCATCAACTACCCCATCTACCCTGGCATATGCCTTTTTAAGTGACTCTTCATCTGAAGATACAAAAATCTGGCTAGATGTCTGAAGTGGTCTGTTTGAATTGATTGTACCAAGGGATTTTGAAAAATCCTTTGTGATAATCATAAGAACATGATTATCCTTTACTCCAACAGAAATATCGTTTGCCAGATTTGCCAGCACAGAACGCTCCAGATTGCCCCAGGCTTCTTCAGAATACTTGTCAGCACAGCGTTTCTTCATAACTTCTGCTTCGTATTCAGCCAAAGACCAGGTAGGTTTGCTAGGCTTAATAAAGAATTCCTTCAGGTCATCAAAAAATGTGTGGTCGGCACTGTTTTCTTTTGATGATGAAATAGAAATAAATTTCTCTTCCTTATTTGGTGTAAGCTTGCTTTCAAGCATCAGGCAGATGTGAGACACCCTGGCATTTCCTTCAAACCATAGCTCTACTGCTGTCTCGTCGCTTGTAATGGACTTTGCCAGTCTAAGTGCTTCCTCTGTTAATAAATTAAATCTAATTGCATCCTTACCTTTAATGTCCAGTCGGAAAAGATAATCCTCAAGAATATCCTCCACTCTGTCAAGGTTTTCCTGCAATGTTCCAATTTTTACATGTTCTGATTGCATTATATTCCCCTTCCTGACGTGTTTGTCTTTGTTTAGTATAACTGTTTTTGTTTTATTTTATTAGTGATTCACAGTTTTTTCACTAATGTTAGGATGTTTTTATTATCCTTATATTCATATAATACATCATCCATACTCTTTTTGACCATAAAAATTCCAAGTCCACCTATTTCTCTATCCTCTGCTGCAAGGGTCACATCCGGGTCTTCCTTTTCCAAAGGATTATATGGCATCCCCTCATCTTCAAAAATGAGATACACATTTTCCTCGTCAGAATCCACAGTCAGCTTCATAGGACCAACCCCTGTATTTGGAATCGGCTTGCCATTATCATCAAGTTTTGCATAGGCATAATGGGCAATGTTTACATAAATCTCTTCTAAAGCAACTGACAGCTGCATCATTTGCCTCATGCCACAACCTAGCTCTTCAAGTTCAGCCTCTGCAAATGCTGATGCGTTAGTCAAATTTTCAACCGTAGCTTCACATTCAAAAACTTTTTTCATTTAATTTCTCCTTAAAACTCCCCTGCAACACTACTATTATGCCACACGAATTGTCACAAAAGTGTCACACAACAGATTTTACTTTGCTATCAATATGGCACTACTACGGGGGGCGAGTCCATAGCACCCATTTGATATTTCAATCTCTTCCTTGTCACCAAAGAAAACTCCTGCATTGGAATCAGCCACAAGATACCAGTGTTTGCCCTCTGGTATTATAGGAAGATTCATGGTATGGCTTTCCCAGTGTGCATTTAATGCCACATAGATAAATGTATCAGCTGTAACATTATACTTTTCGTGTTCTTCCACATACATATATCCTATCACAAGTCGTGGGCACATGATATCATATTCCCATGGATTTTCACTATGAAATGACAATTCAGGATAACCTGTGGCATTTTGCCCCTCGTCATAGGTTTTATTCCTTAGTACAGGATGAGCATTTCTGAATGCTATGAGTCCCTTGACATACTCAAACAAGCCTCTGTTTTTATTTAATTTACTCCAATTGAGCCATGATACCTCATTGTCCTGACAATATGCATTATTATTTCCAAACTGGCTGTTAGCAAATTCATCTCCTGATAAAAACATCGGAACGCCACGGCTTGTAAGCAATATCGTAAATACGTTTTTCATTTGACGCATTCGCAGGTTGTTTATTTCGCTATCCTCTGTCTCACCTTCCTGTCCACAATTCCAGCTGTAATTATCATTGGTGCCATCACGACCTTCTTCCCCGTTGGCTTCGTTATGCTTATCATTATAAGACACTGTGTCATACAGTGTAAATCCATCATGACAGGTGACAAAATTTATAGATGCTTCTGCGCTTCTGGATTCATACATGTCTTTTGAGCCGCCGATTCTCCAATACAGTTCTATTGCAGCATCAGCTTCTCCTCTTAAAAACCTTCTGACACAATCCCTGTATTTGCCATTCCATTCAGCAAATCGATGCCAGGCTGGAAAGCTTCCCACCTGATATAGTCCACCAGCATCCCAAGCCTCTGCAATAAGCTTGGTCTTTCCAAGCACAGGGTCATTCACCAAAATCTCTATTAGAGGCGGATAGTACATAGGCGAGCCATCTATATTTCTAGTTAAAATGGAGGCAAGGTCAAAGCGGAAGCCGTCCACATGATATGAGGAAACCCAGTAACGCAGACAATCCAAAATCATATTTCTGACCACAGCATTATTGCCATTGAATGTGTTTCCGCAGCCGCTAAAATTGTAATACCCACCATCAGGAGTAAGCATATAATAGGTGGAATTGTCAATTCCTCTATAGGATATATACCTTCCCTTTTCATTCCCTTCGGCTGTATGATTGAACACCACATCCAGAATCACTTCTATACCATTCTTATGGAACTGCCTTATCATATTTTTCAGCTCGTCAGTCTCCATTCCAAATGGAGCTGATGCACCGTAGCCTGCCTTTGGAGCGAAAAAATCCACTGTGGAATATCCCCAATAATTGTATAGAGTATTGCCATTGAACTCCTTCGTATTTTCGAATTCATCAAATTCAAATATAGGCATAAGTTCAACGCAGTTTATACCCAGTTCCTTTAAGTAAGGGATTTTCTCGGTAAGTCCGTAGAATGTGCCTTTATGCTTTACCTTGTTGTCATTCATAGTAAAGGATCTGACATGCAGCTCATAAATGCATAAATCCTGTTGGGCAAGCCCTAGTGGTGTATCCCCCTCCCAATCATAGTCTTCACGAATTATCTGCCCTCTATGGCGAAACTCTCTATCTAAATATTGAGCTTTTCCCCATATACTGTTTCCTGAAACAGATTTAGCATATGGGTCTAGCAGCACTTTTGTCTTGTCAAACCACAGTCCCTTTCCTGGGTCGAAAACTCCATCAAATCGATACCCATATTCTGTGGTCTCAATGTTTATTCCAAAAACCATCACCGTATATACGTTGCCAATTTTGTATTCCTCTGGAATCTCAATTTCCAAAAAAGGCTCACTTGCACTGTGATTATAAAGTACCAAAGTGCAGCCTGTTGCTTCTTTGGAATAAACACTGAAATTCACTCCCCCCTCTACCACGCTGGCACCAAAGGGGAACACACGCCCTACTCTATATTCTATATCCCCAATTTTGTTTGTTGGAAAACTATCAATCAGTCTCATAGCCACCCCCACTGGTATCACTCAAAAGCTACATTCAACCCATTTTATATTTCCTACTGGCTTTCCCATGCAAATACTATAGGAATATTTATCATTTGAAGCACAACAGCCAAACCATTTTTTATCCTCAATAATAATACTGTCATTATTTATAAGCGGAATAGTGCTAAAGGTATTTGGCTCTAGTACCAGCCCTTTTCCAGTTGCTTTCATCACACTTTCCTTTAACGTCCACAGTTCATGAAATCTTCT
Source organism: uncultured Pseudobutyrivibrio sp. (assembly GCA_946548305.1). GTDB lineage: Bacteria > Bacillota > Clostridia > Lachnospirales > Lachnospiraceae > Pseudobutyrivibrio. The sequence continues at coordinate 19,427 of CAMNPQ010000005.1, read as the reverse complement.
CAGTTCATCAAGCCTCATCCATGCTATTTCATCCTTCGTATATACATCCTTGGCTAAATGGACGTTCTGTGGTGACATCAGTTCTATGTCAACTCCTATGGGCTCTTCTGAAATCCCTATGACACAATAATCTCCACTGTGGGATAGGCTAAATTCTTTGAACTTAGGAGCTACAGGCTTGCCAGATGGCAATATGCAGATGTCTTTTTCTGTGGATATTCCAAGAATCTCCTTCAACAGATATGCCACCCCAAAGCACCGCAATCGGTCTTCGTAAAATCTGTATCTCATGCCTTTTTCATATCGAATAGGCATGTCTTTTTCAATCCAGGAAAAATCTCTGCCCCTTATTGTCTCAATATTTAACCCGTAAATATTCATATCATAGAACATTCCTCTCAGACAATTAACGGAGGAAGATTCATCTCCCTCCGTTAAGTTTCTACTTAATAATGCCTTTTTTTTAGGCTCATTTATTGATTTTTAGAAAGTTCAAGGTACAATGCTGCGTTTGTATTCTGAATATATGGATTTGTCCAGAAGATTCCTAACAAACCGCATGTGCATAGAGTAAGTAAAATCCATCCGATGAATGATAAATCAAGGAGGAATGCTCTCCACTTATGTCCATTCATCATCTCTCTTGATTTTGTGATTACCTCTGTTGCTGAAAGCTCAGGATTGTCCTTGATAATATAAGGTACCATTCTGTAAGAATAGCCCTTTACAATTCCTGGTATAATAAACAGGCATGTCCAAAGTGATAAAAACAGGTCTCTCAAAAACATTGTGATAAATGTACGACCATACTCACCAAAGCCTTCTTTAATCATACCTACTGTAGGGTGTTCACCTTCCACATTTTTCTTGAAAAATCTGAAGCCACCTACCTCAAGTGGGTTAAACAAGAAAATGCGAAGCAATAATGCAACTATAAAAACTACGCTTAATGCGCCCACAATAACTGCCATACCCTCTGGGGTTAAAGCAGACATATCAAGACCTTCCTGACCACCTGTCTGGCTTGTCTGGCTTCTGGCTGATGCACCAGCACCACCTGTAAGTAGAGACAGGATTAAAGCTACTATAACTGAACTCCAATAGTTACTCTTAAATGCCTCTTTACCTTTTGCTTTCAATTCACCTATTGACCACATAATATTATCTCCTTTCATTGGGTTCTACCCAGATGTCTGTAACTTCTTGCTGACAGCATACCATTTCATCTGTCACAACTATGTCACACAGATATTATTGCACATTTGACAGTAGAAGTGTGAGATAAATACCATTTTTTCACAATTGTTTCACATTTAATAAGACATATACAAAAATCCCTTGTTACATTAACAAGCATATATATTCTCCGCTCAGCATAAAAAGCTTCGCTTGTGAATATATAGCCTGATAATTACAAGGGATTTTGAATCTACTTATTAAATGCAGGATGCTTTGTGTCCTTATCAGATAAAATCAAATCAGCTTCTGTAAGTCCATGTTCTGCAAGAGGCCATTCAACTCCAATTGCCGGGTCATTCCACATGATTCCACCCTCATCATTAGGATGATAGAAATCTGTAACCTTGTAGCAGAACTCAGCATAATCAGAAAGAACTAAAAATCCATGTGCAAAATTCTTTGGAATAAAAAACTGTTTTTTGTTTTCCTCTGTAAGCACTACTCCAAACCATTTTCCATAGGTTTTGCTGCCTTCCCTAAGGTCAACTGCCACATCATACACAGAGCCTTTTATAACTCTTACCAGCTTGTCCTGTGGAAAATTAATCTGAAAATGCAAGCCTCTAAGAACACCTTTTTTGCTGGCACTTTGATTGTCCTGTACAAATTCCAAATCAATGCCTGCCTGCTCTTTAAAATCATTGAAATTGTAGGTTTCCATAAAATAACCACGCTCATCACCAAAAACTGTTGGCTCTATTACCTTCAGTCCTTCTATGCCACCGCAGTTGTCTTCTACCTTTAATTTACCCATTTATTCAAGTCCTCCTTATAGTCCATTAGCAACATCTACCAGATATTTGCCATAGTCTGTTTTCATAAGTGGCTCTGCCAATTTCAAAAGATCATCCCTTGAGATAAAGCCTCTCTTGTATGCGATTTCTTCTATACATGACACATAAAGCCCCTGTCTTTTCTGTAGGGATGAAACAAATTCTGCAGCTGCTAAAAGCATATCATGGTTTCCTGTGTCCAGCCATGCAAAGCCTCTACCCAGCTTTTCTACAGAAAGAGTTCCTCTTCTTAAATACTCATTATTTACAGAAGTGATTTCAATCTCACCTCTGGCTGATGGCTTTACGTTCTTTGCAATATCTACAACGTTGTTATCGTAGAAATAAAGACCGGGTACCGCATAGTTGCTCTTTGGCTTTTCTGGCTTTTCTTCAATTGAAAGAGCCTTACCGTTTTCATCGAAATCTACAACACCGTATTCTCTAGGATCCTTTACATATACTCCAAAGATTGTAGCACCGCCTTCGTTTGAAGTTCTGTCAAAGGCATTCTTTAGAACACTTGAGAAGCTTTGTCCATAGAAAATATTGTCTCCAAGGACAAGTGCCACAGAATCATTTCCAATGAAATCAGCTCCAATGATAAATGCATCTGCAAGTCCCCTTGGCTCTTCCTGAATAGCGTACTGGATATTCATACCAAGCTGTGAGCCATCCTTTAATAAATCCTCAAACACTGGCAAATCTCTAGGGGTAGAAATAACTAAAACCTCACGGATTCCTGCAAGCATAAGTGTTGACAGTGGATAGTAAATCATTGGCTTGTCGTAAACAGGCATAATCTGTTTACTAATCGCTTTTGTTAATGGGTAAAGCCTGGTGCCGCTACCACCAGCTAAAATAATACCTTTCATTTTATACTCTCCTATTTGTTCTGATACATAGCATCATAGTATTTCTGATAATCACCACTGGTTACATTTTTAAGCCAGTCTTCATGCTCAAGATACCACTTGATTGTCTTTTTGATGCCATCTGCAAACATTGTCTCTGGCTCCCAGCCGATTTCCTTTTTAATTTTATCTGGGGCAATGGCATAACGTCTGTCATGACCCTTTCTGTCCTCAATATATTTGATGAGATCCTTGCTTACATTTTTCTTTCTAGGGTCTTCATCTGGAAGTAATTCAAGCAATGTCTCGATTACCAGATTTACAATCTCGATATTTCTCTTTTCATTATGTCCACCGATATTGTATGTTTCGAAAAGCTTGCCCTGCTCCTGAACCATATCGATTCCCTTTGCATGGTCGTCCACATAAAGCCAGTCACGGATATTCATTCCATCACCATATACAGGCAATTCCTTTCCTGCAAGGGCATTGTTTATAAGAAGTGGAATAAGCTTCTCCGGGAACTGATAAGGTCCGTAGTTGTTTGATGTGTTTGTAATATTAGCTGGGAAATGGTATGTATCCATGTAAGCCTTTACCAGCAAATCAGAGCCAGCCTTGCTTGCTGAATATGGGCTGTGTGGGCTATATGGAGTGGTCTCATAGAAATAGCTCTTGCCATCATCAGGAAGTGAACCATACACCTCATCTGTAGATACATGCAAGAATTTTTTGCCCTCTTTGAAGGTTCCATCAGGATTCTCCCATGCAGCCTTTGCAGCATTTAACATAACTGCTGTACCAAGTACATTTGTATGAACGAAATCCTCTGGATTTTTAATTGAACGGTCAACATGACTTTCTGCAGCGAAATGCACTACTCTATCTATATCATTTTCAGCGAAAATCTTTGAGATAGCTTCCTTGTCTGTGATATCAGCCTTGATAAAGGTGTAGTTATCACGATTTTCAATGTCCTTAAGATTCTCTAAATTTCCTGCATAAGTAAGGGCATCTACATTGATGATGCGGATTTCATTGTCATATTTTCTAAACATGTAATGAATGTAATTTGAGCCAATAAAACCTGCTCCACCTGTAACTAGATATGTTCTCATTTAATATTTCCTCCTAAATGTGTTTTATCTAAAATATTCTTCAATGGCATCGTGCCAATCAGCCATCTTATAATCACTGGTAAGTCTAAGCATGTAATTGTCCAGCACTGAAAATGCCGGTCTGTCTGCTGAAGCAGGATTCATTTCTTTGTACTGCTTGCTGGTTACATGGTTGACCTTTGTACACTTGCCGGCAAGTCTGAAAATTTCATCAGCAAAATCTGCCCAGCTGGTGCTGCCTTCACAAGTGGCATGAAACAGACCATAGTTGTCTGTCTGCTCCAAAAATTTGATTGTAGCTGCCAATTCCTTAGCAGATGTAGGAGAACCAATCTGGTCACACACCACGCTTATCTCATCATGCTTTTCTGAAAGATTTAGCATTGTCTTTACAAAATTTTTCCCATCGCCATAGAGCCATGCTGTTCTGAGAATGTAAAACCTTTTGGCAAACTGTCTTACAAATTCCTCCCCGGCATATTTTGTCCTGCCGTAGGCACTGATAGGTCCTGGCTCATCAAATTCTGTCAGAGGCTTTGGATTTGTGCCTGGGAACACATAATCTGTGCTTATGTGAATGAGTTTTGCGTCAATATCAGTTGCAGCTATTGCAAGGTTTCTAGGACCTATGGCGTTTACCCTGTAGGCAAAATCAATATTGGTCTCGCACCCATCTACATTTGTAGCAGCAGCGCAGTTGATAATAACATCTGGCTTTAAGTCTCTTGCAATATTTAACACCTCATCAACCTTTGTGATATCCAGCTTTTTAATATTCTCGCCTTCAACAACATCGGTAAGTATAAACTCTGCGTCCTCCTTATATTCCTGCTGAATAGCCCGTCCAAGCTGCCCATTGCAGCCTGTAACTAAAATCTTTTTCATTGAATGTCTCCTAATTAAAAATATATCAGAATGATTATTCTACAGTAACGCTCTTTGCCAAGTTTCTAGGCTTGTCCACATCTAATCCCTTTGCCACTGAAATGTAATAGCCAAGCAGCTGAAGTGGAATAACAAGGAGGCTGCCTATAAAATGCTCGTCCATATTTGGAACATAGGTGGTGAAATCTACTGTATCTTCGATTTCATAATTGCCCTTTGCTGTAAGTGCCATCAAAAATGCACCACGGGATTTGCATTCCATCATATTTGATTTGGTCTTTTCAAGAAGTCCACTTTGACCCAGCACACCTATTACAAGTGTGTTGTCCTCAATCAAGCTGATAGTACCATGCTTTAGCTCTCCAGCTGCATAGGCTTCTGAATGGATGTAGCTTATCTCCTTCATCTTCAAGCTGCCTTCCAAAGATATAGCATAATCCACACCACGACCTACAAAGAACACATCCTTTGCATTGGCATTTTTTGCAGCAAACCACTGTATTCTTTCCTTATCCTCAAGGATTTTTTCTATATTTTCAGGAATTTTGTTGATTTCCTTTATATATGTCTGGCAAAGCTCATCTGTAACTGTACCCTTTACAGTTCCAAATTTCAAAGCCAGCAAATATGATGCAACCAGCTGACAGCTGTATGCCTTTGTAGTGGCAACTGAAATCTCTGGACCTGCCAAAGTGTAAAGCACATAGTCCGCCTCTCTTGCAATAGAAGAACCCACCACATTTACGATAGCAAGTGTCTTTAATCCAAGCTTTTTAGACTCTCTAAGGGCAGCCAGGCTATCTGCTGTTTCACCAGACTGGGAAATAACAACCACAAGGCAGTTTTTATCTAATACGTTTTTACGATAACGATATTCTGAGGCAAGCTCCACTCTCACAGGTATAGATGCCAAATCCTCTATAACGTACTGTGCTGCCATACCTACATGCCATGCAGAACCACATGCTACTATACATATTCCAGAGATATTTGCAATATCTTCATCTGAAAGACCTGTCTCTGAAAAATCAATTTTTCCATCCTTTACCAGTGAATTGATTGTGTCTCTCACAACCTTTGGCTGCTCATGAATCTCCTTCATCATGAAGTGCTCATATCCACCCTTTTCTGCAGCCTTCACATCAAATTTGATTTCAACGAGTTCCTTTTGAATCTGATCTCCGTTTAAGTCATAGAATTCTACATTTCCAGCAACAATACGTCCCATTTCATTGTTGCCTATGTAATATACATTTCTTGTGTAATTGAGGATTGCTGGCACATCAGAGGCGATATAAGACTCACCATCTGCTATACCGATAATCATTGGGCTATCTTTTCTGGCAACATAAATTTCATCTGGATAATCTGAAAACATTACCTCTAAAGCATAGGAACCACGGACTCTCACCATTGTCTTTGCAAGGGCGTCAATTGGTCCAACATTATATTTTTTATAATAGTAATCAATGAGCTTTATAACTACCTCTGTATCGGTATCGCTATAAAATTCATAGCCATTCTTTAAAAGCTTGGTCTTAAGCTCCTGATAATTTTCAATAATACCGTTGTGTACACCAACAACTGTTGCGTCTACAGGTCCTGCTGTATTTTCAATATACTTTCCTGAAACATGAGGATGTGCATTAATCTGAGAAGGACCTCCATGTGTGGCCCATCTGGTATGTCCGATACCACATGAACCTACAAGTGCCTTTCCATCCTCAGTTTTTTCCTTTAAATTTGCTAAAACGCCAGCTGTCTTTACCACTTCTGGTGCATTATCCTTATTTCTTACAGCAATACCTGCTGAGTCATAGCCTCTGTATTCTAGCTTTGACAAGCCTTCCAAAAGAACTGGTGCAGCCTGCTTTCTTCCAACAAATCCTACTATTCCACACATAAATTTGTCTCCTTAAATAAATAATAAAAAACAATCTTATACATTTTACCATATATTTTCCAATAAGTCACAAAATAACTAACAAACATCTAGGGTCATATGTAATGCAACTGAAAATCAATCACATTACACATGACCCTAGAAAGGAGTATATATTGACTTATTACAAATCATAAACCATAGTGCCGCACTCTTTACATTTGCCTCTGGCTCCAGAAAATACAATAAACTGAGTAACCTTTTGGCACTTTGGGCAAAAGTGGCTTGCTTCCACGCCTGCGCTGCTTCCTAATACCTGACTGCCACCGTCAACTTTTCCAAGCTCATCAAATTCTAATTCTTCCATATTCATACCTCGCCTCCACATAGCCCTCACAGCCTAAATTACTTAAAGCTGACCTCGTTATTGTCTTTGATTACGTGGTACTCAGGACAGTTTTTCCCTGTTCCGTTGTAGTTTGTGTTTTCACACTCGTATTGTCCTGTGTTGCCACCTTCAATATGAGTCTGTCCTAAATATTTAAGCTTCTGACCGCAGGTCTTGCAGAAGGCAACCACATCACCACCTGTGCTAACGCCACCTGCTACATTTTCCAAATCCTTAATTTCTACCTTCATTATTCATACCTCCGAATTTTCTAATATATTCCTTTTGTTGATGATATAATAGCATAGTTTTTGTCACACAAGTGTCACACATTTTACTCTATGCGTCAAGTCTCTGACGAGCTACAAGCTCGGCAAAGTATCCATTCTTTGCTATCAGCTCATCATAATTGCCGTCCTCTATGATTTGTCCATCATCAATTACAATTATTCTGCTGCAGTTTTTTATGGTAGAAAGCCTATGGGCCACTACTATACGTGTACAGCCCATATTGTCAAGAGCATCCGACACCTGTTTTTGAGTCACATTATCCAGTGCCGAGGTTGCCTCATCAAGTATCAAAAGCTTTGGCTTTGGAGCTACAGCTCTTGCAATCATAAGTCGTTGCTTTTGACCGCCTGATATGCCACCCTGTCCCTCTGAAATGACAGTAAACATGCCCATTGGCATTCTTCTAATATCCTCAGCTATACCAGCAGTTTCTGCTGCCTCCCAGGCAGCATCCATACTTAGACGTGGGTCAGTTATTACTATATTGGAATAAATATCTCCCTGGAACAGTTTTCCATCCTGAGTCACAGTTCCTATATTCTTTCTCAAAGAGCCTAAATCCAGCTCTGAAACATCTGTCCCATCATAGTAGATAGTTCCACTTTCAGGCTTTTCAAAACCTAATAGCAGACGGACTAATGTGGACTTGCCACAGCCTGTCCTTCCCACTATAGCCACATAATCCCCTGCTTTTATTTTCAGGGAAATGTCTCTCAGCACATAAGGAGTCTTCTCGCTGTATCTAAATGATACATGAGCTATTTCTACGTTTCCTGTAAGCCCTGTTACAATTTCCTTGTCCTCTGAGGTTTCAGGCACTGTCTTCAAAAATGGCTCAGCCAGCTCCAGTATTGGCTTGATTTGAGATGCAGATGAAGCCACAGCTGAAACTGATGAAAATGCCCCCATCACCACTCCATATGATGCAATAAACGCAAAATATGCAGAGCTGGAAAGATTATTTTTTATTGCAAGATAATATAATACTATTGTCGAAATCAAAGATATAGCTGTGGTTATCACATTACTCAGCTTTAAAAATGTAGGTGGATTATATTCTAGCTTTGCCCCCTCTGCGTATATGCTCAACCACTTTGCAAAAATTCTTTTTTCAGCACCTGCCAGTTTTATCTTCTGTATTCCTGTGATTAAAGAATAAGAAAATCCTGATTCTTTGGCCGTGTGCTCCTTTATTTTTTTGCTTATTGATACCTCAAGCAGTATTACAGCAATGGAAAATCCCACTGTTATAAGAATGATGATTATTGATGGACCCATCAAAGCAGGTGTAAAATCAAAAATCTGCGTAAAGTATACAAGGGATGCCAGTGCTGATAAGCCTGTTGTCAAAAATATATTCTGTAGCAGCCTACACAAATCATTTACTGCCATTGAACGGGATTTCAGTTCTCCTGGGCTGTATGCTCTATGAAAGCTGACTGGAAGTGCCAGCACTCTCATCATCATTGATGATTCTATGGCTAGAGAAGTCTTTATCTCTATACGCTCTCCCAGTAAACTGCCTATGCTTGAAATAATCTGCTGTGACAGTGATATACAGAATAAAAATATGGCAGCTCCCGCAAGGGCTGACACATTTTTGCTATCAAGTACTGGACCTGTTATAGCCACTGTTATCTTTGGAATGAGAATTCCAACAAAGCTGGCGAAGGCAATGGCAACCACCAGCAAAAATATATCACCTACACTCAGGCAATCCTTTAGAAATATAAGTAAATCCGGGATGCCCAGTTCCTTCAAAGGCATAGGCTTATAGAAGAAAAAGGCTTCTTTTTCAATAAGCTTTGCCGTTTTTTTATTGAACTTTATCTTTTTACCTGTGACCTTATCCACATAGTAATAGCCACGTAAATTGTATGGCAAAATAGCCACAGGCAACCCCGTATCCTTAAAAATTCCCAGCATAGGACCATAGCCATCGTTATACCATTTTCCTGTCAGCTCCACAGTTCTTTTCATCATGCCATGGTGCCTTAAGACATAGTCCATCTGGTCTTCAGCACTTTCTATATATTCCGGTATATCTACAGGCTTTAGATGATAGAACTTTAAAATCTCTTCCAAAGCATCCTTTGCGACTGTTCTTTCATCCTCCAGCTTAGTTGCAAGATTCTTTCCCAGCACCACTGATGCTATTTGATTAAAGGAATCCTCCAGGGCAATCCTGTCTGCATTTCTTCTCTCTTCAATTTGGTCTTCAAACCAGTTACTCATTTTACCCTCACTCATTAGCTATCAATTGTTCGTAAATACCGCCAGCTGCCAGCAAGGTCTCATGTGTACCCTGCTCTGCTATCTCTCCATCATCAAGAACTATGATTTTATCGCAATCACGAATTGTGGAAAGTCTATGGGCAATAACTATGCATGTGATGCCTCTAGCCTTGATAGCCTCCACCACATCATATTCAGTCTTGGCATCAAGAGCACTTGTGGCTTCATCTAAAATTATAATAATGGGATCCTGGGCTAGCACGCGGGCTATTTCCATACGCTGCCTTTGGCCTCCAGACAAATCCTTGCCCCCTGATACCAGTTTATGTTTGTAGCCATCAGGCATTTTTAATATGTCATCATGTATCTGTGCATCCCTTGCGGCTAAAATCATTTCAAAATCTTTGATTGACTCATCCCACATTTTGATGTTGTTTGCAATGGTATCCTCAAACACAATGATGTCCTGATCCACCACAGCAACTGAGCCTGTCATCACTTCTCTTGGATATGCGCTGCGTGGCTTTCCATCAAATAAAATCTCCCCTTCCCAAGGCTGATACAGTCCCGATATCAGCTTTGACAAAGTGGATTTTCCACAGCCAGTGGCACCTACTATAGCTACCCTTTCTCCGGGCTTTATAGACAGATTGAAATTCTTTAAAACAGGCTCTCCCAGCCTTGAATAACCAAATGTGAGATTATTAATCTCCACTCCACCCTTTAGCTTTGAAATGTTTTGGGTGGAAGCATCTAAATTTTCTGTGAGTCCCACATCATCTGGATATTCCATAACATCCTCTACTCGCTCCATATTGGTGCGCATCTCCAAAATAGTCTGTCCAACTGATATAAGGCTGTTGGCAGGACCTATGAAGGATGTTAAAAATCCCTGAAACATCAATACTGAACCTAAAGTGAAGTCACCTTTGATTACAAGATAAGCACCCAGGATAAGTACTACATAGTTTGCCAAGCTGCTAAAAAATGCTGGAATAGTTCCAAGCCAGGCTTCGTTAAGAGCAGAATTCACACTTGAAGAATTAACTGATGCCTGTATTCCTGACCACTTTTCAAAGAAACCATTCTCCGCTCCACTGGCTTTAATAGTTTCTATCATATCAATTCCGCTTACTGTAGATGCTTCCAGCTTTCCCACGTCTCTCATCTGCACTCTTGCAATAGCAAGTCTTTTATCAGAAATAACCTTTCCTAAAAAGATATTAATCAGTACTGCTGCAAGACCTATGACAGTAAGCAGGCTGCTTTGTTTAATCATCAGCAGCAGATAAAAAACCATCATCACAGAATTTATAAGAAGTGGACCAAAGGTATTTACCAAAGTGGCTGCAATACTTGTGTTCAGCCCCAGTCTTACCTGTATATCTCCAGCCAGTCTCTGGGAATAAAATTCCATGGGAAGCTTTAAAAGCTTCCACATATATGAGCAACTTCCCACCGCTGCCATTTTTCCATTGATTTTAAGAGAATATATGGTGTTTACCCACTGCACTATTATGTTCAAAAGGGCAAAAACCACCAGTATATATATAAATGGGCGAACCCAATCCCTATTAATTCCAGTAAGCAGCCTGTCTATAAATATTTTGGATGTAATGGAATCCAGTATTCCAAACATATAGGCAATTGCAGTGGCTATCATAACAAATACTGTGGTAGCCCCCACTCCTGCCAGTCTCTTTTTTGCAAAGGCCAGAGTGCTTTTTGGTTTGCCTGTCTGTTTAAATTCTTTGGATGGCACTGGCATTATTACTATACCAGTAAAGGAAACGTCAAATATATCCCAGTTTACAACAATTAGACCCTTTGCAGGATCGTTGATATATGCCTTTTTTCCTTTAAAACCATTTAAAACCACAAAGTGATTCATGTTCCAATGAATTATGCAAGGAAATACGCCTTCCGTTAATAATTCCTCTGCATCCATTTTATAGGCTGAGGTTTCAAAGCCATAATTTTCTGCTGCTTTAAATATATTTTTTGCATTTGAGCCATCACGGGACACACCGCAATCGGCTCTTACCTGTTCTAGAGGGACCCATTTACCATAGTAAGCCATCACCATAGCAAGGCATGCCGCACCACATTCTAAAGCTTCAAGCTGCAATATTACAGGTACCTTTGCCACACCGTGAGTCAGGGATGGTGGAATTTTTTTCTCCATGATTTCACCTACCTTCCATCAGAAATACAATGGGATGAATCTCCTCAACCACGATTTTGCAATTGTACTTTCCATCTGGCAAATCTATGGTAGCATGAGCAACTGTTCTGCCTAAATCATCTGTGTCTACATTTGAAATCACATACTCCTCAGTGTCCACAATCACCTTCATACCTGTCTGCACATCCTTTATGCTGTTATTTCCTGTGACTACTATATATGCAGCTTTACTATCAATCTGGGCTGTTGCATCCACAGTGGTAGTTAATGTTCCTACGGAAGCCCACGCCAAAAAACCCACAAGAATCAAAACCACTGCAATAAGAATCAGCCATATTCCCGGGTTAGTCACTTTTAAATAATCTGTCAGCTGCTCTGGAGACGATATTCTGTCAATTGTTTTTTTTCTAAAAAGTTTGTTGTCCAATATTAATTCTCCTCTCTTAGCATATTTTCCATTGCATCCCAATCAAACCGTTGCAATAGTCTTTTCAACTCTTTGAATTTTTCAGCATCTTCCTCTGGCAATTTATAATCATTTACCTGCGAAATTACCAGCTCCACTCCATCATAATCCATTTGCTCTACCAGTTCCTTTAGAGCTTCGTATGCACTGTCTAAATCAGACTTTGTTATATCCTCTCTTGCATCACTTGCACCGTGGTCTTTGCCTGTATCAAGCTTTGAAAGTCTATCCTTAAATGCTCTGTAGTCTTTTAATAAAGCGGCTGTGTTTGCCTGTATAAAATCAATATCGTTATTTTTACCGGCATTTTCCAATTGCTCGGAAGCTATTGAAAGTGCTGTAGCACCCACAATTCTCGCTGAGGTTTTCAGGGCATGAACCTTTACTGTGTAAAGCTTGTAGTCCTTGCCTTCAAATGCATCCTCAATTGTGTCTGCATTAAAATCAATAGTATCATAGAAGTCTTTAATGCTATGTGTGAAAACAGTTATTCCGCCTGAATTTTTAATGCCCAAATCTAAATCCAAGCCTTCCACATCCTTTAGCCACTGCATATCCTCAGACAGCTCTGTAGGCTCGATTTCATCCATGGCTTCTGCTGGGCGTTCTATAATCACATCCTTTATGTGTTCCATCAAGGTAGACTCCATGACACTGGTGTCAATAGGCTTTGCCAGATATCCACTAAAGCCTTTTTCCTTGTAGTATTTTTCTGCATCAGGTGATGTGTTGGCTGTAAGGGCATATACAGGCACTTCTTTGTCTATTTCCCTGAGCTTTTGAAGTGTCTCGATTCCATCCATCTCTGGCATTAGATGGTCTAGAAGCACCACATGAAACTTTTGCCCTTTCACCTTTTCAAGACATTCCGCTCCGCTTGTAGCTGTGGTGATGTCTATCTTTGTAGGCTTTAATAATCCCTTGATTACGTTTAAATTCATTGGTGTATCGTCCACCACAAGTATATGGGCATCAGGAGCAATGAATTTAGGTGCATAAAAGCCTTGTGGAACCTCCTCCACACGCTCCTTGAACTCTCCTATTGGTGTGGCATCCACTATTTTTTGTTTGAACGTGAAAATAAACTCAGAGCCTTTTCCATATTCACTTTCACACCAGAGCTTTCCACCCATCAGCTCACTGAATCTTCTGGAGATATCCAGTCCCAATCCTGTTCCTTGAATTGCACTGTTTCTTTCCTCATCCAGTCTCTCATAGGCGGTAAAAAGCTTGTCCAAATCCTCTTTTTTTACACCTATTCCTGTATCTTTGACAGATATTCTGATATCGCTATAATCTTTTTCTGTTTTTTCCTGCTGAACCTTTAATGTAAATCCACCTTTTTCAGTATATTTTACAGCGTTTGTCAGAAGGTTCAGGGTGATTTGTTTTATCTTTCCTGCATCTCCGTACAGCTTCTTTGGAATATTTTCATCAATATCCACATCGAATTTCAATTCCTTTTCATCACTTTTAACCCTTATCATAGTGATAATAGCTCTAAGCTGTTCCTCTGGCTCATAGTCCTGCTCCACTAAATGCATTTTGCCGGATTCAATTTTGGATATATCAAGTATTTCATTTATAAGACCAAGTAGTGTTTCTGAGGCAGTCATGATATCCATTGCATTGTTGATAACGGACATTAGATACGGCTTTGGCACTCCGTCAGGATTCTCCCTCAAAATCATTTCATCCATACCCATAATAGTGTTTATAGGTGTTCTTATTTCATGGGACATATTTGCTAAAAATCTGGATTTTGCCGAGTTTGCCCGCTCTGCCTCGTCCTTAGCCTGGGCGATTTCCATATATTGTCTGCGAATGACGGTTTGAGTCATAAACTGCCATACCACAAGACCAGAAAATACCGCAAAAAGAATTACCAGCATCACTCTGACAGCAGTTCTCTCAAAAAAGGTAGGCTCCTTATTTATTTTGTATAAATCATCCACCAGAATTTCATCACCATTTGCGGACAGTACCTGCACATGGAGAGTATATTTGCCGTATCTCAAGCCTGTAAATTCCAGTGAGGTGATATTGTCTCTGTATTCTATATACCCATTATCGTTGCTTCCCTCCAAATATACATGAATCAGCGGATTTGTCATGGAATAATCTAAAACTGCCGGAACTATTTGGATACGTCCCTTTGTTGCAGGAAGCACATAGGTGCCATCCTTTTGTGGGATAATGCTTTCATCATCACAAAAAATATTAGTAACTCCTGTCTTTATCCACATACTTCCAGTGTAATAGTTGTTGATATTAACAGCAGATACTCCGGTTATCCCCGATATGTACAAATTTCCTTCTGCATCTATATCGGAATACTCTGATAAAACAGGCATACTGGTGAGTCCGTTGGCCATTGTATACAGCTGATAGTCTTCCACCCTATCCTCTAGCATTTCTTCCACCTTCACAGTGTAAATACCATTTGATGCCAGCACCCAAAGCCCATCATTATCATCATAATAAATATTGTCTATATTATTATAGGGAAATGAGGTGACGCAGGTGATTTGCCCATCCTTCATGTACTCAATGGAATTGGATGTGACAATCCAATACAGCTTTCTTTTTTCATCCCATTTTATTCTGTTGATAACATCACTGGTGAGACCTGCTTCACTTCCATATCTTTCTATGGAATCTGATTTGATAACATACATACCGTCACCGTCAGTGGCAGCATATATCTCTCCATCCAATCCATCTTCTATATCTAAAAATACAGTGTTTTTTATGCCATCACTGGAGTCTACGGAATCCACCACTTCATCATCCTTGATGATTGCCAGGCCTCCATTAGTTCCAGCTATTATTCTTCCATCACTGGCTTGCTTTGCACATCTCACCTCGTTGCTTGGCATTCCTTCTGCCGTGGTAAAATTGATTATTCTTCCATCGGCTTTGGCACACACCAAGCCCAGCTTGCTGTCAAAGGTGGAAAGCCACAGATTGTCCTCATCATCCTTTGTAATACAGCGTATTTTTGCCCCCTTCAAATAATCCGTGAGTTCATTTTCCTCAGGGGTTGTCAGATTCTTTAGTATTCTAAGTCCATCATTTGTACCCACGTAAAGAGAATTGTTCAGTTTGCAGGTGGTGTTTACCACTTCACTTTCCAGTCCTGCATTTCTCGTTACATCTGAAAAATTGTTTACCACCAGCTTCATCACACCTTGTCTTGAAGATGCAATCCATATATTTCCCTGATAGTCGGCTGTCATCATCTCTATGCCATTATTAATTGGTACATTTTCAACAAGCGTGAAAGTACCTTTTTCATCTAAATATCCAAATGCACTTTCTGATGCCACCCATATTCTGCCACAGGCATAATCCACCCACTTCACATTTTTCAGTGGACTCACAGATATTTCTTCCATATCTGAAAGCTTTTCTCCAAAAGTGCCATAATACACCTTGTCAGTTTTTGTTCCTAAATAAACTTTACCTTGATTTGCTTTATCAGCATAGATATTTGATATTTCCAGATTTGATATAGATTTGCCTTCAATATAGTTTGAAAGCTCGCAGTCATTTATTTGAAAAATATCCCCGGTTTTGGTGTAGCCGTAAATAGTGCCATCACTTGCGGATACCATTCTAAGAATTCTTTGTGTATTGATTCTTTCATCATCAAAAGAGCACAGAGTACCACTATTGTCAAAGTAAGCTGCGCCCTCTGTTGTTCCTATAAAAACATTTCCATTTTCATCCTCGGCAAAGGTACGAATTGAAGATGAAGGCAGACCATCTGCCACAGAATAATGGTGAGCACCCCTGTCTGTATCAAAATAAACTATTCCATTATCGTTTGTTCCAATCCAGATTCTATTTTTCGAATCCTGAAACAAAGCTCTTCCACTGGTAAGTCCATCGGTATTGGTAAATCTGGTAAATTCATTGCCGTCATACCTGATTATACCGCTGTAGCCCCCTATCCAAATGAAGCCATCTTCGGCTGCCAGTATATAATTTGCCTCTGAGGTGGGCAGACCATTTGTGGCATCATAAATCTGGGCAGAGTATCCCACCTGCCCTAATTGTTTTGATGCGGCATAGCCTCCACCAATCTGAACTTTTTCACTTTGAGCTACATTCTCTTTTGCAAAAACCGCCCCACAAATACAACAACCAAATAAGCTAATTAATGCAACAGGAGTCACCAGCTTTTTCAATAGTTTACTCAGTCTAGTCATGCTTCAAATTAGTCCTTTTGGATGAAAAACATTTTTAATTTATTTAATAACTCTTCTTTTCCTATAGTCTTTAAAAAATATCCTTCTGGTTTTAATGCCACCACAGACATAACACTTTCCTTATCATCTCTTCCTGTAAGGAAAATAACAGGAATATTTTTAGTGTCATCATCTGCCCTGAGCATTTCCAGTACCTGAGGGCCATCTGTCACAGGCATCTCGTAGTCAAGGAGTATCAAATCCACCTTGTTTGCCCCCAACCATTTGATGGCTCTAAGCCCAGAGGTTGCCATAGATATTTTGTAGGTATCCTTCAACCATTCTCTAACGAGATTCATATAATTTGGATCATCATCAACTACCAGAATACTTTTTTTCAGTTCACCAGATGCCGCCTTTTTATAGTAGACATTCACCACCTCTATATACTTTTCGTAGTCTAAAGGTCTTGGGAGAATTTCATAAATCAGTTCCTTGGGAATTTCCTTTTCAACAACACTCGTATCATTTGGCTCTCCAATAAGAACTATCTGCTTGTCATCATCTGCCATTTTGTCCACAAGAAAAGTGCGCACTTCATCTGCCAGCCTCTCATCCTGCTCCATATAAAATGTCACAAGCCCGGTTTCCTCCCAGTGCTCATTTATACTGTCCAAAGTCGGCAGTGTAAACACAGCATCTATATCTACATCCTTGAGCTTTTTTAAAAGCACCCTAATGATGAAAGACTCCTTTTCACCAATAATCAAAATTTTATTTTGCCCCATATATTTCCTCCAAAAATATTATTTTAGTAGCTCTTCCATTCTGTCCCAATCAAAGGTCTTTAAAGCTTTTTCTATTTCACCAATTAGTTTAGCTTTTTCATCTGGCAGTCGATATTCATGCACCTGCTCTAAAACCATTTCAATGGCATCATAATCCATCTGAGGAGCCAGTTCCTTCAATGCTTCAAAAGCGCCATCTAGCTCTTCTTCATCAATCAGCTCTTTGTCGCTGTCGTCAGCTTCTACTATAAGACCTGCCAGCCTGTCCTTGTATGCCCTGTACTCCTTTAAAAGAGTGTCATTATTATTTTTTATAAACTCCACATCGGAAGCCTTGCCCGCATCCTCCAGCTGCTTTGCCAGATTTGAAAGATACGAAGCACCTATTATTCTAGCGGAGCTCTTTAGGGCATGCACCTTTACTGTGTAGAATTTAATATCATTATCGTTAAATGCTTTTTCAATTACATTAGCGTTTTCTTCAAGCGTCTCTTCGAACATCTTTAGGGCACCGATAAATCCTTCAGCCCCACCGCTATATAAAATACCGTCGTTTACGGATATGCCCTTTACATCCTCAAGCCATTTATATTCCTCTGAAAGCTCCATAGCTTGAAGCGGTCTATCGCTGGCATCCACATCCATAACCATGCTGTTTGGTAAAAACTTTCTGATGGTCTTTTCAAGTGTCTCCCCGTCAACAGGCTTTGATAAATACCCGTCAAAACCCCTTGAGGTGTAAAATTCCTCACCATTTGAAATATAGTTTGCTGTCAGGGCAATTACAGGGATTTTTTCATCCTTCTTTCGAATGTTTGCCACTGTCTCAATACCGTCCATGCCTGGCATCATGTGGTCAAGGAGTACAATATCGTAGTTTGATTCTGCCAGCATTTCCAGTGCCTCTTCTCCAGAAGCAACAGTGACAACATACATTTTTGTAGGAGCCAGCAATCCCTTTATTACAGATAAATTCATAGGATTGTCGTCCACCACAAGTACGCTTACATCTGGAGCCACAAAGCCTGCGATATAAGCTCCCTTGTTAGGAGATAAATCACCTTCTTCAAATTCCCCAATGAGCGTTCCTTCCACTGCCTTTTGGGTCAATTCAAAGGTGAAGGTAGAGCCTTTGCCATATTCGCTTTCGCAATTTAAGGTAGCTCCCATCATATCTGCAAAATGTCTGGATATATCAAGTCCTAAACCAGAGCCTTGTATGTTACTGCTCTTTACTACGTCTAGAAGCTCAAATGCTGAAAACAGCCTTTTCACTTCCTCAGGTTTCATTCCAATACCTGTGTCGGATACGGAAAACTGTATCTTGCAATCCTCTCGCTTTCTTTCAAGAAGCTTTATGTTGAAGCTAATCTGTCCCTCATCCGTATTTTTAACAGCATTTGTTAATATGTTTGATAAAATCTGTCTGATTTTTGCACTGTCTCCAAATACAGTCTTAGGAAGATTTTTATCTACATCTACTATAAATTTTAAATCCTTATCCTCACTTTTTGCTCTGATAAAAGCAGTGAGATTTTTCAGCAAATCATCTAAATCATATTCATGCTCATCCAAATGCATTTTTCCTGATTCTATCTGGGAGATATCCAAAATATCATTTACCAGATTTAACAATGACTCAGATGCATTTTCTATGTCTTTTGAATAGTTTGTAATCTTGTTGAAATATTCCCTTGGTACATCGGAAGCATCTTCCCTCAGTATCATTTCATTCATACCCATGATTGTGTTTATAGGGGTACGGATTTCGTGGGACATATTCGCCAGGAATCTGGATTTGGCTGTGTTTGCCTCCTCCGCCTTTACCTTGGCTTCCTGCAAATCACTCATGTTCTTTATTTCAAAGAAATATAGAAGCACTACCATTCCTACCAGGGTAAGATTCGTAAGTGATAAGCCATAAGCGAATATTTGAATGATTGTTGCCACATAAGGCATAACAGCAAATAGTATTACTGGTAAAAATTCAATATAGCTAAGATACTTTCTGTACATTAATACTGAAACCAGCTGGATTGTCAGCATTAAAAGGGGCATCAAATAGCAAACCAGAAAGCCTCTGCCGCGCTGATAGTGGTTCGTTTCATCAAAGGTGTAATAAAAGCCTGT
>CAMNPQ010000004.1 GCA_946548305.1 uncultured Pseudobutyrivibrio sp. | reverse complement strand
TTTTTCCCTCTTTAATCCAAATTGCTATCAAAAATAAAATGGTTATAATTGATACCATTTCACTTAATCTCCAAAGTATAGGCTCTAAATATTTCACAGTGATGTTGGCTGTGTCCACGTCACTCGGGATTGCTATACAATTATTATCCCCTGCCCAAGATACAATTTTCTGCCCATTTTCATCCAGGACAGCTACATTATCATAAGCTAAAACTGGCAGTATTATTTCATTCTCACCATAAACAATGCTTGTTCCTTCCAATTTCTTTATATCTGTGCCTACTGGAAGATATAGCTTATCAGCCCAATCAACTGCCGCAATCTCATCATACCTATTCAATGAAAAGGACAATTGATAATCAAATATTGCTGTACTGATGAGTGCTATGGCTGATATAACTATTAATATAACTATTCTTTTTAATCCATCTTTAACTACACACTTCACTACAGACACTGCTGCAATCACAAAGCAAATAACTAAAATCGATTGATATCTCCATGGATATTGAACCGTTGTAAAAAGTTTCGATATAAAAGATTTGCCCTTGAATATCTGCCAAGGAAAATATATCGATGAGAGCCACATTGCCAAAGCTCCCATGAATGTCATAATCACTATCCACACCCTATTTTCTTGTGGCTCAGACGATGTGATGTTTTGTGACTTAATTCTTTTTATTAATAAGACAATGACGTTTATAAATGCAATTATCTCGCAAATAATAATGAGCATTCCTACGTTATAGCAGCCTTCATGCTCGGCACTCCACGTTGAATTGTACCCTTTACCTTCTGTAATAAGCCCAAACAACTGACTCAAATATAGGCCATTACCTTTTAAATCATCACCTGCAGCTACCATCGTAGTCGCCATTAGCTCCATACTGCTATAAGACATCAAAAAGGGCACAAGAAAAAATGCATTAATCCCCAAAATGCATGCCAAGGAGATAAGCAGGGGCTTAATAACGGCAATTGTTAATCTATACTGCAATATAGCAAACAGAATTAAAAACATTCCTACCATCTCTGTCATTAGGATATGGCTTTGAATCAGGCCACTTACTCCTAAAACAAAGGGAAGAACCTGGTTGAGTATAGAATGCTCTTTTTCCCTATATATCCTGTAAAATCCGTATACGCAAAGGGGCACAAAAGCCATAGCCGTATATTCTCCAACAGCTGCTCTAACAAACAAATTTGACAGCCTATACCCCGATAGCACATAAAGCACTGTCGCCAAAACTCCAAGTACTCTGTCATCCAATAACCTTGAAAAGCTGTAATATGCTATCAACACCGTTGAAAAGCCTGTCACAATCACATAGATATTGTAGGCTCTATACAAAGGCATTCCTAGATTAAATAATATCGCCGGAAAATACAGAAATATATTTCCATAAAAAAGTGAACTCACATAGCCATGACCATACCAAGCGTTCTGCTCGTATCTGACTGGTATTTCGTTAGCCTTTAACGCTTCTCCAATTGATTGAATCCTTCCTAAATGGAATTTCAAATCGTGTCCTTCATACACAGCATTTCTAAAGGCCGGCAAGGTTGCAACCACAAAAATCATCAGTAACATCAATGATACAACCCATTTATTCTGTATTAAATTCACTATTTTGTCTTTAATGTTGTTCAAATCATCCCTCACCCATTATCTTGATAGAAGTATACAATCTCCCTCCTGTGCCACCTCATTAGGGTATAAGTTTAGCAGATATTGCCCTGTTTCATTTTCTAAAAAATACTGATATTTGTCATGTCCAGTATCAAGTAGCATGTAGTCTGCCATATTATCTGGATTTATCTCATAGTAGTCAATCAGCTTTGTGTTCAACTGAGTTCTTGCGTATACAGAATATGTGCCCTGCCATGCATCGCTGTTTAAATAGCCTGCACTGTTAGCACCGAATGCCACAAGCAATGTATCTTCTTCGGTAACATACTCATCTAAAAGATTCATCACTGATTCATTGAGATAATATTCTTCTTCAGGCACAGCAACTCCTTTTAACGCTCCTCGTTCCACATAAACCATGTGGTCAAAAGCACTGCAAAAGCCTCCATTGCTGTCAGCCACCCAAATTCCCATAAAAAAGATTGCTAGTATAGCCAGTGTGCCTCGTATTATTGGATAAGCTATATCTTCATCTGAAAACAGCAAAATCATAATCAGCACTACATATAGTGCCATGTGCCCTGGCACTGAAATGCCCTGATTGGTAGAAATAGACCATACAAACTGAGCAACACATGAGAATATAAATACAGTCCAAAGAATCTTTTTGTTCTCATCCTGCCTGTTTCCATAAGCACCAATTCTTACATAATTGCCACTTTCTTTATTTCTCATAAAATATGGAAACCAGAAAAAAATAATCAAATTGCCATACACAAATCTTGATACGCTGATACTCTCCCATCTAAGAGCACATATGGCAATTATAAATGCCACAAAATAAATGGATAATACAGCTCGTTCTATATATTCATCTTCGTATCCTTTGACCTTATTTATCAACCAGGTCAGACCTATTGGGATATATGAAATTGCTGCAAACGCAACATACTGCAAAAGCATTTCACCAAGTCTAATATACATAGGAGCATCATAATCCTGATCCCCTAAATTTGAAATTTGAGCCAGTATATTATCCCAACCACTGTTAAGCTGTAAAAAAATCACTACAGCCAGTCCTATAACCAGACAAGCAATTGTATAGGATATTATCGTCCACTTAGAGGCTTCATCCTTGATTGCCATATACAGCCAGAACGCTCCAATAAACACAGCCATAATAATCATGGTAGGATATGCTAAAACTGAAATGCATACAGCCACGGCTGTCAGAATGGCATAATAGCTTTTTCTGGTCTGATAAAATCTAAATATAAAACATACAATAAGAGTCATTGCTATATCACAATATGATTTGTATGAAAAATTTTTCCAGTCCACTACATACATGTAGTAAAAAGCTGCTGCTAAAAAAGCACCCTTTTCGTATTCACTGTCCTTGAGTGTCAAATATAAATAAACTGCAACAATAAGCTTTACTATTAAGTAACAGTACCGCATATATAAGACCAGTCCAACATTTATGGAATAGGTATCAAACAACGGCTGTAAAACATTGTAGTAAAGCGCCATCAAGGGATAAGCCAGTATTCCTCCTGTTTGCAATGCCTCCCAGCTATCCACAAACATGCGCTGCCCTTGATATATACCCTTGTAAATAGTCAGCAAACCATTTTCGTCAACATAAAACCCATACCTTATAGTGGCAAAAGACCATATCACTAAAACTATTGCTATTATATATTTGAACACATTTGTTTTTTCTGTGTATTCGTACATTTTGCACCTCTTATATTTTTACTCATAGATATTTTCATTTTATACTATTATCTTTGCTTATGCTAGTATGATGTTATATAATTTAATCTACCCGTAGGGTCGGAGATTAATCATATATTTAGTAAAGACTTATTCAGGAGGCATTCATGGCAAAGCAAACTAGAAGTATTATGGCTACTACCGCCATACTCACTGTGTTGACTCTTTGTTTTAAAGCTTTAGGCTTCGTCAAACAAGCTGTAATTGCATACTATTTTGGCACCACTTTTGAAACTGATATATACAATGTTGCATTCAATTTTGTAGGAATGCTTTCTTCTGCATTTATCAAATCGATCACCTTGTCCATTGTCAGTATATATACCCATACCCTTGTACAAAAGGGAAGAGACGCTGCATCAAAAATAATTTCAGCATGTTTGGAGATACTTTTACCAATAGTTCTTTTCGTATTATTAATTGTTTACATGCTGACACCATTCATTGCCAAAATGTTGGCACCTACTTATAATCCCACAGAAACAGCTTTACTGATGCATTATTTACAAATATGTTATCCGTTCTTTCTTTTTGCTGTTATAACTTTAATATGGACATCTTTAATGGATTCAAATAAAGACTTTGTCGTTAGCAGAACGGAATCTTTTATCACAAGCAGCATAACCATTTTTTGTTGCATACTTTTTTATACAACTTTATCTGTTGGTTCATTAGTTCTTGCACAGTATTTAAGCTATATTTTCTTTGCTGCTTTACTAATAATAAGAGGTCGACGATATTTCACTTTCTCATTTGTTCGTATTTCTGATGTGCCAGAAGTGAAAACGGTGCTTTTTACGGCGCTGCCCATATTCATCGGTGGCTCTGTTTCTCAAATTAATAAAATAGTAGACAACTCTATTTCAACTGGACTGGCTCATGGTAGTGCTACCGCTCTTTCATACGCAGTCTCACTTGAAGATGTAGTCTGTATTATTCTTATAAATAATGTGGTAGATATCTTATATGTTAATTTTTCAAATTACATTGCTGAAGACAATAAGGAAAAGCTAGGTTCTACTATGTGTTTCGCCATTAATTCTATGATATGTTTGATGATACCTATAACGATAATTACGTGTATGTGTTCTAAAGAAATCGTATCAATTGCATATTATAGAGGTAATTTTAACCATGAATCCCTTGTTATGACCAGTGCTGCACTAATAGGCTACGCGGTAGGCTTCACAAGCTCAGGAGTCAGAGATATTCTGATTAGAGTCCTCTATTCTTTTAAAGACACTAAAGGACCTATGATTACCGGTTTTTTTGCCGTTGCTATCAACATAATTAGCAGCATTATCTTATCTAAATATATTGGTATAATGGGAGTTTCTATTGCTAGTTCAATATGTCTTACAGTTAATTTTCTTATCAACTCTCATATGTTAAAAAAACATATGCCAGAATATACTGTAAAGCAATTTGTTCCGACTCTGGTTAAACAGCTTCCTGGCATTTTTGCCCTTGTAATAATAGTTTTAGGAATCAAGCATATTTTTAATAGCAGTATTTTAATTTTTATTTTATCAGCAGGTTTGGGCCTTATAGTTTATGCCCTAATTCTTACTCTAATGAAAATTGAAGAAATAGACATGTTGAAGCTAAAACTCATTAGAAAAATAAAGAAGGAATAAGCCTCTATGTTATAGGCTTATTCCTTCTTTTCTATTCATACTTTGATGGTGTTATGAACTCTAGTTTTATTCCTTCGTCTCTGACCCTAGAAAACAGTTTCTTATGGTATTCATTGCGTTTCTGTGCTTCTTCTGCATTATAAGGATGTCTCATAGAAGCATCAAAATAGTTTTCATTAATATCCACTGAAAAACCATCGAATCCAGCAAGCATTATTTCTTTCACATCGCACTTTCGTAGCAGATTTAATACTATTACAGCTGCCGAATCATGTGTTTGCTCATCCACATCTATCCATTTGCTATAATCAAGCACTTTTACGTTTCCGCGCCCACCCTTTGATATATTTGAAGGCACTATTACATTTTTTCCTTCACTCACTGCATCATTATATGCCTCTACTCTGGTTGTAAGCATATAATTCATACTCATACCAAAGTCATTATTTAACCCGACAGAAAATACCGATGGATTGTCTATCAGTTCACGTAACCTGTCCATAACGCTGCCTACGCTTCTTCCAGGTGCAACTAACAGGACTTTTTTACCTGATATTTCCGATTTCAAATCGTCCACAACCCTAGTATCATCCACTGTTTTACTTTGGTTGTATTCCAGATAAACTTCTTCGGCATACGCTTTGTCAAAAGATATTTTCTTCTCTTCTGCAAGCATGCTAAGCAGTTCTCCCACCTGGTCTATTGGCAGCATATGTTTATTAAAATAGTAGCTGGCATAACTTGGGGTACAATGATTTGCTGATGACAAATAATACTCTGGTGCATATCCCCAATAAAACTCGTTGTGCAATTGATTTATTACTTTGTCTATTACATCAAGCAAAGGCTGTACAGTGTAATTTCCACCATAGAACAGATTTAAATGCTCTAACAATAATTCGGTGTTAAGATTTCCAGCACCTTTTCCCATTCCCATAATTGAACTATCGACCATTATTTCTCTTGTTGTAGGAAATTGTAGCATGGCTATGGCGTTTGAATATGATAGCTGTAAATTGTTGTGAGAATGAAATCCAAGTGTCATTTTTCTGGTAAGATTGTAATCAACTAAATTTAGCATACGTTCCATATCATTAGGACGCATCTCGCCGAAACTATCAACGATATAAAACCCACTGGCATCGGCTAGCTTTTCGTTTACAGTCTCTATAAGCTCTAATAATTCAGCATCTGAATAACGCATAGTAATCATAGGTTGAATATAGAACTCATATCCCTTATCCATGATTATTTTTGCTTTTTCCAGCATATTAAAGCGATCTTTTTTGTGAAAGGCCATTCTAATACCATCAATAGTATCTTCGCTTCTAGGTGCCAAATTATTGACATCATATTTGCCATAATCAATCATGGCAACATATTTTATCCCTGGATGTTTATTTTTTAATATACTTTCTTTTATGGAAGTATCACTTATAAATTTTGTTCTACCAGATTTCGAACCATCTTTGTCATCAATGTATCCCATTTCGATTATATCTATCCCCGCTGCCTCTTGCGCTGAAAGTATTTTTTCCATATAATCCTGTCCAAAATTAAAATCATTGACACATCCACCGTCTCGCAGCGTAACGTCTAATACTTTTATCCTGTTCATTTTGTCACCTCCATGTCTATTACAACTCAATGTCTACAAGCTTTTCAGCTAAAACAAAATCTTCTGGATTATCTATGTCAACCGCTTCCTTAAATGAAACTTCACTGACGAAAGGGTGCTCTCCTATACGTCTATGCTTTTTTTCAAACACTTCTTTTGTAAATACATATACTCCAGAAGTTTCTTGATAAATAGGTGTCAAATCCTGTGTACGCGGAATATTTGTTGCATCAAAATTTAGAGGCTTTCCATCTTGCCATAGATAATCTTGTAGCTTTAATGCGCAAAATGCTGAATCATACTCACCAGATGTAACAGCAGTTATGCACTTTTCCATTGTCTCTTTTGTAATAAATGGGGCTGTTGCGTGAGCATAAACATAGATGTCCGCGTCTACCTCATTTGAAAAGCACTCAAAAATCTGAGAAAAATTAGATGTAGGCAAATCCAACTCAGCAGGACGCTTAACAAAATTCACACCTTCAGGTAGAAATGGAATTACCTCTTCACTGCTGCAATAAACATTTATGCTATCACATAGTCCCGTTTCCTTTAGACTATCTAATTCGTACTGCAATAAGGGCTTATCACCTAATATCCTGGTATTTTTTCCTGGACATCTTTCATTCTTTAGTTTTATAGGCATTATAGCAACTGTTTTCATATCGAATATCTCCATTTATCTTATTTTACAAACTCATCAATAAAGCTACATATGTTTTCCATAGCATTGGGTTCAAAAATACTCTCTGGATCCACATACACTTCCCTGTGATTTTTTATAATATCAACTACTTCATCAGCTGTATTTACAAGAGGCACTTTCTGCTGTTCTACTAAATATGGCATATTTGAGCCAGTATCATTTATATCAAGCAGAATGGTTCCACAACCAAATCCTATACTTTCCCACACAGAAGCCGAACATGTGCTTATCGTTATTTTACTTTCTGCCAAGTATCTAAAAATATGATTGTCAATAGTATCTATTATCTCTAACCTTTTTCCCTCTAACCATGGATATCTTTCTTTATAAAATGAAAACTCCTTGGGATGAAGCTTATATATTATATGATAAGAATCTCCTATTTTCTCTGATACTGCGGCGGCAATTTTACTTATCTCTATACCTTCTCGCTCAGTGGATATAAAACATATTGTTTTATCATTTTTAGGAAACTTAGTCTGATATTTTTCTCTTTCTCTTTCAAAAAAAGGAAATCCAACCGTATGCATCTTTACAGCTGAAGGCAAATGTACAATTCCTTCCTGGGTTCTACTATAGATTAATTCATGGTCTGGTAGCACTTCGACATTGTCTTCTGAATTAAATTGCATCGGAGTAAGTCCTGGAAAGGCAAAGCCATGGCTATATTCAGCTGTAGGAATCCCTCGTTCTTTTCCTAAAGCACTATAAGCAAAGCACTCCATGGAATAATAACAAAGCTCCATTATTAGTTTAGGCTGAACTCTATCTAGGATTTTTCCACAGAATCTTTTGTTAATCTGATAGTATATTATCCTGTCAATAAAACCTTCAGTCAGTTCCTCTTCGACATCAGGTCCAAATGTGTCTTTTACATCTTTAAAAACTGTTCCAAATACCTTCTTTATCTTTTGAGCATATTGCAATCTTTTTTTAGAATTAAATTTTTTGGATATTTTTACAGCAATATTAGTCTCAAATGCCACTCTATCTGTATAGTAAATATTTTCCATACCATTAGGTTCAAGATGAGTATGATTGTCTGGATGTTCTAGAAAAAGATAATTATATTTTTTTGCCAATTCGTCAAAAAAGATATTTTCATATACACCTGTTTCTATATTTCTATTTCTTCGACCATCTGCCACAAATACTACATCAGCCTTTTTTCTTGGTAATGGCTTAATGGCATTTAAAGCCATTTTTATTAATTCGGCTTTAGAGAAAGCTGTTTGACTTCCCTCCTCACGCCCTACTGTATATCTCTTAATAGTATTGTGAATCTCATATCTATAAAGAGTCCATATAGGAATTCCATCTATTCTCAGAGTATTACAGCTGTGTTTTTTTTCAAACTCAAGAAAATTATCAATTGTTGGTTGTTTCACTTTATTCCCTCTCATACTTACAAGAATATTAACATTATACACTATTTAAATCATAAAAAAAGAGACTGAATAGCTCAGTCTCTTATAATCAAATATTTTTATCTCAATCATAATTTGGGTGATAATTTACACTCAATACTGGAACTGCACCAGCCTTTGGTCCTTTCTGACCTTTCACAAAATCATATACACTATACACTGTGTTTCCATACCAATATGCATGTGATGGTGTAGGAGTTGCTCTCCATGATTCGCTCTTGTTATTATTAGCATAATGCACATAATAAGAAACAATATCGTCACCATAAATCTCTTGTAAATCTGCATTAAATGAAGCATAGCAATCCACATTAAATGCTACAGATGGCTGTCTCTGCTCCCAGATACCAAAGTGAATAAAGTGATCGAATAATACTGCCTCGTCTGTACCAAGAACATTTTTAACGTCAGGATACATCTTAACATATTCATCAGCTTTAAACATTGTAGAAATTGCTTGAACTTCTTCTGTTGTTAACTCTCTCTGATGAGCCTGCCCTGCTGCAGACATTGCTGCAGAACTGCTAAAAGAAAAAACAGATATCGCCAATACGGTAGCGATGGCCATTGATAATATTTTTGTTACCTTTTTCATATTCTTCACCTTTCTATAGTATAATTGACAACGATTTTCATCGTCTTTTTGCCTAATTTGAGTTTATCCGATACTAACCCCCAAATCAAGGCATTTAACAAATTTTATACTATTTTATCACAGAATGTATACACTTTTAATTATTCGTATGTCTTTTCACTAATAATATATCTAGGTCTCTGCTTAGTCTCCATGTATGTCTTGCCTACATACTCACCTATCACGCCAAGGGATATAAGCTGTATACCACCAAGAAAACAAACAGCCACCATAGTACTGGTCCATCCCCCTAATGTATTTCCCATAAAATGCTGGACTATTGAATAAATCAGCAACACCAAACTAATAAAAGCAACAAATATTCCAAAGCCTGTAATCATTCTGATAGGCTTTATACTCAGTGATGTAATTCCGTCAAAGGCAAGTGCCAGCATTTTTGACAATGGGTAATGGCTCTCTCCTGCAATTCTTTCATTTCTTGCATAATACACGCTGGTGCTCTTGAAGCCCACAAGCGGAAACATTCCTCTAAGAAATATATTTACCTCCTTGAAATTGGCGAATTCATTCAGCACACGGCTGGAAACCAGTCTGTAGTCAGCATGATTGAATACAACCTCAGCTCCCATACTATTTAAAAGCTTATAAAAACTTTCTGCGGTGAATCTTTTAAAGAAAGTATCAGTGTCACGCTTATTTCTAACACCGTAAACTATCTCGCAACCATCAGCATAAGCATCTACCATTTCATTCATGGCATTTATGTCGTCCTGCCCGTCACAGTCTATGGATATGGTGATATCACATAGTTCCTTTGCCTCCATGAGACCAGCAAGCACAGCATTTTGATGACCTCTATTTCTGCTTTGTGTGATTCCCACATAGTGCTGATCCTGCTTAGCCAAGTCTTTTATGATTTCCCAGGTATTGTCCTTTGAACCATCATTTACAAACATGACCCTGGATTTGTCATCTATTTTATCTAAGCTTACAAGTTCATTAATCTTGTCCAAAAACATGGGTGCAGTAATCGGCAGAACCTGCTCTTCGTTGTAACATGGAATTACAATATAAAGTATCGGCTTCATCATTATCCTCCAGTTCATTTACTACTCTTTATAGCTTTTCATTATCTTTTCAATTTTGGTATTGTCACCCCACACTGCTTTACTATCGTATGGGCGGTCAGGAAATGTGCCATATGCCAGGCTTATTCCAAAACCGTTGTCTTCTATAAATTGCTCTACTCTATCAGCCAGCTTCATAGGCTTTCCCGTGCAGCATTCTATTATTCCCAGCACTTCATCCTGCATTGCCGTTTTTGCCACCTGCTCGCAAAACAAATCATAATCCGTAAAATCGAACTGATTCTGTCCTGTTGTAAATGGAAATGTGACGTCACCTGCCTCGGCAGCAGCTGTAAGCTTGGAAAAAATACTACAGCCCTTGTGAGCATTGCCAACTATATAATAGCCTCTCATCCACTGAAGCTTTACATCTGTCTCCTTGCACAGTAAAATGCAAGCCTGCCTCAGA
Organism: uncultured Pseudobutyrivibrio sp.; assembly: GCA_946548305.1. Lineage (GTDB taxonomy): Bacteria > Bacillota > Clostridia > Lachnospirales > Lachnospiraceae > Pseudobutyrivibrio. The sequence goes on along the minus strand of CAMNPQ010000004.1, from coordinate 29,373 downwards.
GCATTTTTTGCTATGCCATAAAGTGACTGTGGGGCACATGGGGTGTCTGCTTTGATACAGCCTTCCATAAAGCCCACTTCATGCATTGTGCCCATTACACACAGCTTTCTTATTCCAGCTCTACACATTTTTTCCAAAAAGCTATAGTGATTTGGCAAATCCTTCATGTGATTTTCCGAGGCATGCCTAAATCCATCCCGCCATGCCAAATGAATTACCACATCTGGTTTTTCGAAATATCCATAAGGATCCTCTAACGCAAACAAATCTGCGTCCAGTCTCTTTGCTCTTTCATCCACTTCATCTGTATGAAAATCGGTAGCAACAACCTCTGCACCTAAATCCAGCATAGTCTTTACTACGCCCTGACCAATATATCCATTTGCACCTGTCACTAAATATTTCATATCTACTCCTAATCTATATCCTAGCCCACCAGTTACGGTTACAAGCCTAATAGTTCTACGTTCGACAGCACGTCTCACTTAAGAACTATTAGAGCTAGTCACCTACTGGCTCATATAATAACCTGCGCTCCTCTTAACGAAGCAAGTTATCCAGCCAAGCATGAATACTGTATTTTTTACGCTCTGCCTCATTTTCCACGTATGGCTTATCCAGCCATGCAGCATCCGGTAACACAAAGGCTGAATAATCGCCACTTGCCTCTGCAGCATCAGCTTTTTCGCACAAATCCTCCAGCACTATTTCGTTACTCTCATTATAGAATTCATAGTCACGTAAATATATGTTATTTGTTACTAGCTTTCTTTTTATTCCAAGGGTCTCCATTGTGCGCATTGTTAAACCTGGCTGATTTTCTGTTGCCAAATCTAAAACAGCCTTGGAGCTTATACACATTTCCCTGATGGTTTCTGGGGAAAATGGAGTGAAGCTCACTATGTCCATATCCAAATCCTTTACAAGCTTTGGGTCTGTAAATTTTTTTCCTCTATATACGCTGGGGGCAAGATACAGCTTCAACGCCAGCTTTTTATCTGGATTTGCTTTTTTGAATGCCTTGAAATATCTATATCTAAATGGGAAAAAAGCAGATACGCTGACATAATCATATTTGTATTCTTCTGGCTTTTCTACTTTATCCCCATCAAACTCGTCTGAATAAAATAAAGGTATCAATTCAAAATCCGGATTGTTTTTTGCATCCACAGAATCAAATGTAGCCCTGTGGTCAAACAGTTTTCCAAGCTCTCCCTGATGCTTTACATTTTTAAGAGAGTCCCATGAATAGTACACTGTTTTAGCATCCTTTTTTAAAGCCTTTTCCTTAATTGTGTTTACCGTCTCTTCAGACAGAATATTTCCCCTGATAACTAAAAAATAGTCATATCCTCCAGCTGGCATCTGAGCAATAATATTAGCTGTCAGCTGTTTATTAAATTTTGCAAAAAAATCTTGTGTTTTAAATATCTTTGACAAACGATTTAAAACTAAAAACTTTCCTCTTTCAGGTTCTTCATCATAGAAAGTGACATTAGCCCCTCTTGCTATCAAATCATCATGTATCTTAGTTTGATATGCGTAAAATTTAGGCATGATGATAAGGATATTTTTTAATTTTAAATCAACCTTATATTCAAAAGCTTCCTGCATTTTTATCCTCTTGTATATATTCTTCTAGATATCACCTGGTAGTCAAATGCCATTTTTGCATAGGAAAATGATTTTGCTTTAGCCTGCTCCAGCACATTTATGTTTTGTGTGATTCTCTCAAATACCGAAACCATGTCTTCCACAGTTTCAACAAAGAAATAGTTTTGTCCATCACAGTCTGTGTAAGTGGCATCCGTGTAGCTGTCCCAAGGATATGTCATATTGACACAGCCACAGCACATAGCTGTTTCAAATGTAGAGGACTGGGTTCCAGGCTGACAGTACATATCTGTTCCTGCCAAAAACTCTTCTATATCCTTATTTACCTTCCATCCCATAAAATGAATTCTAGAATCAGCATCCATTAGAGGTCTGATTTTGTCTTCCATATCCTCTGGGATAGAACCGAAAATAAATAGTGCCATTCTTGGGTCTTTTACTTTCGAAAAGGCCTCTATCAGCTCTGGAGTACGCTTCGTAGCTGCCAGCTTTCCAGAGTGTGCCATTATTATGGCATCATTAGGAAGACTGTATTTATTTATAATATCCTGTCTAGCTGCCTTCTGCTGCTCCAAAGTATATATAGTTCCACCAGGTGCCAAAAACTCCTGCTTATCAGCTGGAATACTGTATAAATCATTCATCCACGCCTTCATATCTGCGCCAATATAAAGCACCTTATCCACCTCAGGCATAGCCTTAGAAATGTAATGGCCATGGATAATTTTATAAAATGCTTTACTTAAAAATGTGCGGGCGGAATCACTGTAATCCTCATGGCAATCCATGAACAAAAGGCAATCTGGATGATTTTTGCAATACTCTGCTGCATCCATGATTTCATAGCCACACATACCATGGAACAGTATGGTGTCAGGAGCCAGTTCTTCCAATAGCCCTTTTACTCTACGACACTTTTGTATTTTTTCTGTCCAAAGGTCACTAAACAAAACTCTGTCATGCTCCCACCTGATGAGTCTTGCTCCATTGTCCATAATGGTGTCTTCCTCGTGACCTCTTACCAGGTTTCCTCCCTCGTAATGCCACACATCTGTAACAATAGTCACATCATGACCATCTGCTCTTTGGCAGTTAATCATCTGGTTTTCCTGGTAAAGCATTCCAATGGTGAAATGGGATGCAAGTGCAATATGAAGTATCTTCATTATTTTTCTCCAAAGTTAATCTTTTTTATCTGCTTCAAGGGATGCCAAAATCTCCTCTGCGGTAGCCACTTTGTCAAAGCCCTCTGTACTTTCCTTCTTGAATACAATCCTTATTGTCATAAGAATAAGCTTCAAATCCAGAAGAAAGCTGTAGTTTTCTATGTACATCAAATCCAGCTTTATCTTGTCATAGGCTGATGTGTTGTATTTGCCGTATATCTGGGCAAATCCAGTCAGTCCCCCTTTGACCTTGCTTCTGAATTCAAACTCAGGAATAGCTTCCGTGTATTTCTCCACATGCTCTGTACGCTCCGGGCGAGGTCCCACAATGGACATATCCCCTTTTATGATATTGAATATCTGAGGAAGCTCATCCACTCTGGTTGCCCTGATAACATGACCAACCTTTGTAATCCTGTCATCATCATCTGTTGCTGGACGCTGCTCTGCGTCCTCCACCATACTTCTGAATTTTAATATGTCAAATACCTTGCCGTCTTTTGTCACTCTGGCCTGTTTGTAAAAAACAGGACCATGGTCCTCCAGCTTAATTGCTATGGAAACTATAAGCATTAAAGGAGAAAGCACAATAGCTGCAATAACACATAGTACCACATCAAAAAATCTCTTAACAAATTCCTGTTCAGGTGTAAGACCAGTAGTGTTTATCATGATAAGTGGGGTATCAAACTGATGTATATCTTCACCACCTGATATAATTACATCTGATATCTTTGGTGTGATATAGGTTTCAATATCATGCATGTAACAATATTTCAGTAAATCATTTCTCTGCTCAGCACTCACATCAGATATAACAATGCCATCGTAGTTCTTTAGCTCTGAAAAAATCTTATCCAGACCTTCTTCAATACTGATAATTTTTTTGATATTGTAGCTGTCTGAACGAGTGTCCATTTTTAATTTCAAGCCAACAGATTCTTTTACACCGTATACCATTAAAAGCTTGCTTGCCTTCGAATGCTTGTTGTAAATCGCAAAAAAAATGTAAACAAAAATACTTGTGATAACAAAATCTACCAGAGTTAAACAAATCATGGCACGAGGGTTTATCATTACATTAGCCATAAGAGAAAGCTGCAGATATGTCACCACGTTTACAACAAACATGGCTATCCACTGGGAAAACAGCACATCTGCAATCTTCAAAATGCCGTATTTAAATCCCTCACACATGTGTATTATCACAAGGCTAAGGATTAAATATACTCCCATAAGGACGTATTTGCCTCTACCTATCATAGGCCAAAAATATGCCTTATCAAAAATATAATTTCTCCACACATAGTAATACACAAGTGCCAGAACTATTAGCTCTATTACACTTTCGATTTTCCTGACTGTATTTTTGTTTTTCACTACTCTACCCTTACCTGTTATCAGCTTTTCTAAAATTTGTAGCCATATAATATGCTAAAAAATATGAATAATATGGCAACAAATATTTGTAGTACATATCTATACCTAAATCCATGAACACAAATGATATCATTATGGAAAATACGATAATCATTGCTTTTTTATTGGCTTTAAATGTTTTTATCAAAATGTAAATCGGGAACCAGTAATATGCTGCCAAACCAAATATACCATAGGAGAATAATAACTCCAAAAAATTCATATGAAGCTGCACGTTTCTATAGGATATTTCTGTTCCCTGACGAAATTCTTCTACAGCAGAATATGGCATCTCTTTAAACGCATAAAATCCATGACCGAAAAATGGATATTCAAAGAAGTGCTCTTTAAAAGCTGCTATTTGCGCCATACGCTGCCCTGTGCTTGTGTGCAAATCAAACTCTTCTGAGGATACTCCTGTAAACATTTCAGCAATCCTGTAACCCACCACTCCGTATAATGGCGGAACTACCATTATGGCTGTAAAAGCAACTGCTGCAGCTATCACAAGTATAATCAGGTTTCTTCTGATAACCCTTTTATCATCTGAGGCTCCCACTATCATTATCGCAAATACGAACACAATTGGAAGCACTGATGATTTTGCTCCTGTAGCAACTATTTCAAATATGCCTATCAGAGTAATCCACAGATATTTTTTTACCTTCTTTAAAACTATAAGCTGGTAAAGAATAGGAATTAATAATATAAGCACCAGATTTCCTGTGTCTATTACCCCGCCTGCCGGTGTAGCACCCACTCTGGAATACATACCAAGCAGCCACTCCCCCCATACATAGTCGTAGCAAAGACTGGTAATTAAGGTTGTTATAATCACTACAGAACCGCTTATGGATAAAATATCAAGCAGCTCTTCTTTATTGTAATAAAAGAGAATCAAAAGCAATATCGCAGGCACTACTGTGAGCACTGTAAACATCCTGCTATAATAGTCTGCGCCATATCTTATTCTAAAGTGACCATATGTCATTACAATAGCTGAAAAAAATATAATCCATCCTATTGCAGGATTTAATACTGCTTTTTTGAAAGTCTTATTATCCCTCAAAAATAAATGTACGCAGTATAGAAATGCCAAACCATCGAAAAATAGATTTGCAAGAACACAGCCCTTGTTTAATGCCAAGCCTAAATTGCATCTTGCAAACAGCATTCCAATCACTAGAAAAATTGATATTAACTTTTGATAATTTTTTAAAAACTGTTTCACTTATTCTCTCCTAAGTTAAAATCCGAATATATTTGGTGCGCTGCTGTACCAAACAATCCTAGAGCCAAGAGCCTGTAAATATGCTCCCAACGCACCTGCTGTATAGTCAGGACTAAGCATTATTTTATCCGGGGTGTCAAATATTGCAACTTCTGGGCTCACCGCCTCGTAAAACCCGGTTTCCATAGGCATGCTATTATTTCCATGATGTCCGCATTGCAATATGTCTACATCAATCTTATCTCCATAATTTTCACTTAAGTATTCCGCTAGATATTTGCTATGTGCATCACCACATATTAAAGCACTTCTTTCAGGGCTCTCCATCCTAAATACCAAAGATACGTTGTTTGGAATATCCTCGTTATTACCTAATATCACTTCATCACAGGCATTTATAAATGTTATTGTAAGATTATCACTAAATTCCAGCACATCATTTCTTTGAACATAATGTATATTTTCATCACCTGTTGTGATTTCCATGAATTTTTCGTAGGTTTCTATGTCATCCCATTCCTGCAGATTCAGGCTGTAAAAAGTCTCTGGCTCAAGCCCTGTGACATAAATATCCTTTATTTTTATTCCCTGTAAATCTTCGTATATTGCATTAAATGAATCAATATGGTCTTGATGATAGTGAGTCAAAATCCAGGCGTCCACTGTGCCGCCCTTTTCCTCTATAGCAGACCTTAGGGTTTCCTCATTTTCTGCATCACCACCATCTATAACAATCAATGTACCATCATTTATATTTTCCATAGTATAGCACATTCCCTGCTCCCCTGATGCCATTGGGTATTCTGTCAAAAGCCAGGTTGGGGAATTCGGCATTAATACAGCATAATTTGCTGTGCGCCCATACAGCTTAAAGCCATAGTTCAGATAAGTGTCTAGTATATTTTGTATAGCTGAAACCACCACATAATCCACATCATTTTCTGCTGCATACTCCACGATGACCTCTGGCTTTGGTTCCATATTTGTCAGCTCATAGGCTTCATCAGGAATTGCTCTTGAATATGGCATTGAAAACCTGCTATCCATCTGGCGCAAATATACAGCAATGTCAAGTGGTGCCATTATTCGAATGTTATCACCATTATAATCAGCAAACAAATCGCATATTGTGATTACGTCCTGGGGCACCTTGTTTCGATTTTCAGCCTTTGTAAACCAGTCCTCTGTATAAATGCAATTGCCTAAAACCGCTATCATAGCGCATGTTCCTATCACAAAGGCAAGCTTTTTTATTCCCGCAAATCTCTTGGCAAGCAGTGTAAAACCATATGCTACCACAATCATCACAGGAAGCAGGCTAAACCATCTAAGATAATATTGGTCAAAAGTAGTCTGCTCTAAAAAGCCTCGGCATACATACAGGGTCAGTGGATTATATATGAAAACTAACACCAGCAGTGGATACCACAAAATGGCATATCGTTTTATTTTTTCTTTTTCAAATTTAAATATGATTACAAGTGCAGCTATAAAGAGGAGTAAAAAGCCAATGCCTCCCCAGTACACTTTGGTCATATTAAAAAAATACTTTAGTGTAGCCATTGTTTCCACCAATGTGTTGATTTTCTAAACTTAAAAAATTTAAAATCTATGCTCTTCATATCACTTTGGAGCATCCATATCATTATATAAAAAATTGCCAAATATAGGGGACCTGCCATGCAGGCAATCAAATATCTAATTCCAATTATTTTTTTGTGGTAAATACACATCATTATAAACATGAAAAATGCTACTGTTGGCACAAACATGATGGATAACGATGTAAGGGAGCTCATTCCAAGGGAAACGCCAATTATTGGTAGCAAATTTGCATTTTCTATATTCTTTCCATATAAATCAAATAAATAAAAGATAAAAAATGGAATAGCTATAATTGATAAAACCGCTTTTCCCTGCCATATAGCTCCTAAAAGTCTAAATGTCATGGAATAATGTGAATACAAGCCAAACATGTATGCCACAGCCGTAATTATCATAAATATCGTCCTGTCATCATTTCTCTTAAATAAAATAGATGATATGTAGGCAAAATTAATATAGGCAACCAACAATAAAATCACCGGTAGTAATGTGTGATAAACTGTTGTAACCTCAAAGCCTGACACCTTTGCTAGCATGGCTACATAAGTGCCCCATGAAGCAACAGCTCTTTTTTCAGTCACATTTGGCATGGTACCATCAATAAAATTTACATAGGCAATTGTGTTGCTGGAAATAGTGTCTTTGCTGGACACCACATAATCGTAGTCATCATAGGACCATTCATTAATCTCATATGAAAATGCCATGTACCCTTGCACCAGCAGCAAAACACCAAATATTAAGCTGTAAACAATCAAAAACTTATCGTTTTTAAGACAAGCTAAAACCTTCAAGGTGGTGTTTTTTATGTACCCTGGCACTGCTTTTAGATTTTTCCTGTCGAGCCAAGCCCATATTACAGCCAAAATAACCAATACTGCAGTATACAGCTTTATTAAAAGTGTAAAGCCCCCTGTAACTGGTTCCCAAAAGGTTGTCCAGTTTTGAATCCATTCCACCCAAGAAAATAGTATATAGAACACAGCAAGGCTACTGAAATATCCTATCAAATATTTCACTAGCCAGTTGCAGCTTGCTTTATATGTAATTAGTCTGCCTAAAATTATTGGCACCAATGTAAAGTGCAATAGTAAAGCAATTATTCTAATCATTAATTATTTCCTAATTTCTTGCGCATCATAAGCTCTGCGATTTCGAAATCAATTGGATAGTCAATATCTACAGAGTCTTCTCTAGACATTACATATGTGGTTGTATTATCGCAATAGTATGTCCTTTTTTCTTTTAGCAAATCATAATCAAGTATGTAAATTGCACCATTTGGTATGTAATAGGTAGCATTTGTCTGGCGGTTGGCAATGTTTGAGCCAGCCTTTCCAAAGCCTGCATTTGAAACTCTGCCTTTTTCGTCAACTGTATGATACCATCCTGGCGGCACTTCAGCCTCTGTAAATGAAATCAAGGTAGTAGCCCTATCATCCACAAACTTTTCAATTGCCTCATCAATATGTCTTGCATCCCTGCAAGGAACTGTGGGCAAGCATACCATAAACTTGTCTAGCTTTTCACCAGTTTCATCCATGACAAATTCTGCTGCGTGCAAATACACATCCACAGCAGATGAAGTGTCACTTGCCAAATAGTCTGGTCTCATGAACGGAACTTCTGCTCCATATTCTCTTGCCACTTTAGCAATATCTTCGTCATCTGTAGTGACAATAACTCTATCAATTTTTTCAGCCTTCAAGGCTGCCTCTATCGTATATGCGATAAGAGGCTTGCCACAAAGCTCTTTTATATTCTTCCCAGGGACGCCTTTGCTGCCCCCTCTCGCTGGAATAAACGCTATCATTTTCCTCTATCCTTTAATCCGGCTGTTACAATAACAAGCATTATATTTCTCCGCTCATAAATTATTCGCTTGAGAAACATAATAGCTTGTTATCTACAGCCTCATCTATATGCTTGTTCTACGATAAGTCTCCCCACTGGAAGATGTCGTCGTATTTAACGTCGTGCTTTAAGCTGCGGCCAAGCACCATTTCGTAGAATTTTGGTGAAATGCCTGTGCCTGGGCGCTTGTAGTCAAGGTCATCCATTGTAAGCACATGTCCAGCTGGCATATCATGCTTTGCCACAATTGAACGCTTGAATTCTTCACGGCGTTTTTCATCTTCTACTACTATTTTTCTGTAGCTTCCAAGCATTGCATAGCCTGATCTTGCAGCATCGCAGATTGCCTTTAGCTCTGCCGGGTCTGCACTAACCTTATGATCCCAGCCTTCCATGTTCTTATCCATAGTGAAGTGTTTTTCAATAATGCAGGCATTCTTTGCAATACTCATGATTGGTGCTACAGTTCCAATTGTGTGGTCAGAGTAACCAACAGGATAATCAAATACCATGTTGTACATATCCATGTTATTGAGATTTACAATTTCATCTGTTGGTGGATACATTGATACGCAGTGAAGGATAGCTATCTGATGACAACCGCCTTCCTCCAAAGCAGATATAGCTGCGCACACGTCTTCCATACCTGTCAATCCTGTAGAAATAACTACAGGTACACCCTTGCCACCTACATGCTTCAAAAATGGAATATTTTCCACATCCAGTGATGCTATCTTTAAAAATGGAACATGTAATTCATCCACCAGCATATCTGCTCCAGCCATAGAAAATGGAGTAGAGCAAAAATCTATGTCCAATTCATCACAATACTTTTTAAGTTCAAAATGCTGCTCCTTTGAAACTGCATATTTTTCCATAATTGACTTTAATGTGTAGTCTGTGCGATTTCTGTAATCATCTCCAAGGAAATAATTATCCTCGTATTTTTTCTTTGAGAAAAGGTCATCCACCGTCCAGGACTGTAGCTTTACTGCATCTGCGCCACATTCCTTGGCTGTCTTTATAAGTGTTCTTGCCAAATCCATATCACCATTGTGATTTGCCCCAAGTTCAGCAATAACATAAGGTCTTTGTCTACCTGCTACTAAATTTGCATAATTAAATCTCATAGGTATCCTCCATTTTAATATCACTCCACCAATATCCCTGGTGATTATTTGAAAGCTGAAGACTATCTTTATTTATTGTCTTTAGCTTAGCTGCCATATATTCAAAATATTTATATCTTTTTGCAAGATTACTATAGTGTGTTTCCTTTACCCTATATTCCTTTTCCAAATCTCTGGATGTTCCTGCAGTATTGTTATCGTATATACGATAAATCGTGTCAGCGTTTTTTATATATCTGCCACTGCCCACATCTAATACTATACGGCTAAACAAATACCAATCAAATACTGCCGCTGCACCTTCTTTTAAACTGTCTAAAAAATCGTCAGTTAGTTTTTGTATTCTTATGCCAGTATTCGACAAGCCTAAAAAATTATTTTGAGCAATGCTCCTAATACTATCAACTGAAGCAGGCAATTGATTAAATACATATTCACCACCTTCAGTAATGAAATTATTATAAAAGAACACGCTTACTTTGTCTAACTCACATGCCTTTTTGTAATTTTCAATTCGATTAGAAGAAATTGCATCATCAGCATCCACAAGTATTAGTAAGTCAGTGCCTAACGCCTTGGCCTCCTTTAGCATCTCAATACGGGTCTCGGCAATAGATAAATGCTTTTTACTGATATCAACAAGATGAACCTCTATACCATGTAGCACATCTTTTATCTCGCCCTCTAGCTCTGCCAATTCTTCCTTCTCATAATTGTCATTAATCAACAAAATGCTAAAGTCTTTATCTGTCTGATTTGCTATGGATTTAATTAAGTTATCAAGATAAGGTCTTGCCTGTTTGTAAATAACGGTTGCTAATAAAGTTTTCATTTTAAAAATGTATCCTGATAATCCATCAACTTTTGTTTTGAAAAGTGTTCTTTATTGTAATTAAGTGCATTTTGCCCCATTGCTTTAAGCTTTTCTTTTGACATGTTTCTCATAGCAATGATATTCATTGCAAGGGCTGTTGCATCTCCAATATCAGAGCACACACCACATTCTGCTTCTTCAATCACTCTAGCAGTCTCACCCTTTGCCGAAGCCACTATAGGCATGGCACAAGCCATGTAAGACTGAAGCTTTGCGGGAATAGTCTTTGCAAACAATTCGTCATCTGCAAAGGATATAAAAGCTACATCCCCTTTGGCTAGTAGATACGGAACTTCTGTAGGCTTAACTCTTCCTGCAAATTCAAACAAATCCCACACTCCAGCTGCGGTGATGCTTTCCTTAAAGCTTTCCCTTGCTCTACCATCACCTACTATGGTAAATCTAATATCCTTTACCCCTTCATTTCGAATTACAGCAGCTGCCTTAGGAAGAATTTCCAGTCCCTGAGCCTGTCCGATATTTCCTGTAAAAATCACATTGAAGCCCTTATGCTCCACAGGTGGCTTTGGCTCATAAAACTCTTCAGCGTACTGAGGCATAAAGCTGACCTTGTCCCATTCTTCCTTGTCCACATATTTACGAATAGAATCAACAAAGCTTGGGCTCGTACCCCAAATATGAGTGCAGCCCTTATATATCTTTCTAACCATTCTCTCGATTGGCTTGATAAGAAGTGGCGAATGTATTCCAGTAATCATTTCCACATTTTCAGGCCACAAATCCTGGACATATAAATAACAAGGCACATGATGCTTTTTGGCATATGCCACCCCAACTTTGCACTGATTCATAGGTGAGGTCTCAAACATGTATACCTCATCCGCTTTAATTTTTGTAAATAGATTCCAGAAAAATCCAAAAAACGGAAAGCTAAGGTAATTTAACACCAGACAAAACCTATTGTTTCCACTTGGTATCAGTGGAATTCTGTAAATTTCCACTCCATCTTTTACTTCATGCCTGTTTTTAAACAGACCATAGCCCTTATATACTTTCCCTTCTGGATAATTTGGAAGTCCCGTCACGGCAGTGACTTTGTATCCTCTTTTTACCCATTCAAATGCCATATCATTTATCCTAAAGTTTTCTGGATAAAAATGCTGGCATATTATCAATATATGTTTACTCATTTACTCTCTCAAATCTTTATATTATTGTTTTTCAGCCAAAAACAAAATAACAGCAAATATCGCCTGCTAATCCCAGGCGATATTTATTAAAATGCGAATGGTGCTGGCATTCCATCTCTCAAATGGAATAAGAAATATAACAAATTGCACATAGAAAAAATAAGTACAATGTTCTGTATATAGATAAGTGTAAGTGCCAGTTTGTTTTCTTTGGCATCTGTACCCAGCCCTATGCACATACACATATAAATCGGAATCAGATATCTAAATGAAATCTGTATACGCTGGCTGCCTTCAGCAGGTGTAAATCTTGTCATACAGCCGATAAATATTGCCAGTACACACAAAAACAGACCTAATCCAAACACCACCATCTGCCATTTGGGGATGCGTTTTCCCTTTATAAAAATCAGTCCAACCAGAAGACAAATCAGCATCAGTACCACACAAATCATTGGCACTTCTGCATTTAAAAGAACATGTCCTACCTGACTTCCTATAATGTGATTTATATTGTACCAGAAATCTACCTTTATACCTTCCCAGGCAAACTGCAGAGTTTCCAGCTTGTGAGCCTTAAAATATGTCCAGGTTAATGCTTCACGTGCGCTGTCTGTCTCTATACCACCTTCATACTTCCAGAAAACGTTCTGCATTATTACATAGTAATATTTGACAATCAGCTTTTTGCCCACAACTACAACACCTGCACCAAGTACTGCAAGAATGCCGTATTCATACCATTTTTTGCTGAGGGCTACATCAGTCCACCACTTTTTCACAGGGATTGCAAAAATCCAAATTGCAAACAGCGCGTACACTGTTTTGTTAGGAATCAAAACTATAACGCAGCCTGCTAATATTATCAAATCCCATGCATGAAGCTTGACCTGTGGCTGGCTATAATAAAGGCATAGTGTAAACAGTGCCAGTGAAAACAGGATGCTCATATTATCGTATGAATATGATGAGCATAAATGAAGCACTCCTGGAAACAGCAAAAATGTAAACAGCTGATGCCGTCCTACAGGCAGTAGCTTAAGTGCAATATAGCCTGCGATTATTAGCGATAGGGAGTTGAAAAACCTTCCCATAAATATTACCCCTGCAAAGCCAAAACCAAGTAGCCTTGCTATGGTAATGCCTGCCGCTGAAACTATGTATCGGGATGCTTTTGAAGGAGCTATATATACCTCCACTTCATCCTGCATTTCAGCTGCATTTTTTATGTAATTTCCCTGAGCAAGAATAGCGTACTGGTAGGGAAAGGTTACATCTATGTATGGCATCATATAATAATCTTCAGCTCTCATATAAAAGAAGGATTCATCCTGAACCCAGCTTCCAAGTTTACTTGTATCCATGCTTAAATTATGGTCTTTTTTTCCAAGCATAATATTTGAACTGTGATATGCACTATAGTAATGCTGTACCTCATCAGGTCCTGAAATAGGTGGCATAACAAGCTGCATACAAAATGCCCAGCCTATAGACAAAATCACAAAAGTTCTTGGATAACTCCATTTTTTATCTAACAGCAATAGCCTAAGCAAATATACAGTTAGTCCAATCATCACTGCAAATATTAATATAAAATACAAGTTATATCTTTTTGTGTTTGCAAGATTGAGACAATTAATAAAGAAAAATGCCAATGCAAAAATGATTCCTATGGCTGCAAGCAGGACGGCTCCTATTTTAAGTGCCTTATCTTTATTCAGGTCTAAGAAATAGCTTTTTATTTTTTCCACTACAATCCCTTTCAAACTAGCTCATTTTCCCAGTAAGTCTTCGCTCCATTTTACTGAGTTCATCCAATTGTCCCATGTCCATCCATGTGTTTTCATTTATTGGATATACCCCCACTTTTTTTCCATCATCCTTGAGTCTATTGATAATATCAGGAAATCCTATAAATTCACCATCTTTAATATAATCTATCACCTCTGGCTCAACTATATATATACCTGTGTTTGTAAAAAAACTAAACTCAGGCTTTTCTTTCATATCAATTATATTTCCATGTTCTCCAAATTCTACTACACCATAGGCAACCTGAAAATTTCTAAGGGAGCACACCATTGTAATCATATTGCCCTCTTTTTTATGATGCTCGTAGATTTTTGAATAATCCTCCTCTATAAGGATGTCGCAGTTTGTCAGAATGAATGTTTCATCTATCCTACCTCTAAGCAACGACAATCCACCACCTGTACCAAGTGGCTCATCCTCATCAACAAACTCGATATTATATGGTCTGGTGGTCTCTCCAAAGTAGGACTTAATCATATTTTTTTTATGATTTACAATCATAATCATTCTGTTTATCCCATAGTCAGCAAAGCTATCCATAATAAGCTCTGCAATTGGCTTTTCCCCTACGGGAATAAGCGGCTTTGGAAGAATTCTTGTGTATGGATAAAGACGTGTGCCCTTACCGCCTGCCATCATTACAACTGGGGTACTAAGGGTAGAATGCTTTTTATAATGGTTTTCGCTCCAAAAGACGGTATCTATCACAACACCGTTATCATCAACAATTGGAAGTCCTTCTATATTATGACGCCGTAAAAAATCTCTGGCATCATTTTTTTCATATTCTTTTATGCTTCTTGGAGTATAATTAGCAATTTTTTTTACAGGCTCGTTTAAATCTCCGCCAGACAAAATATATCTCCTTACATCCCCTTCTGAAAGAGCTGCAAGAAGTTTATTATCGTCATCTACTATGAACACTGTGCGGCGGCTTGATGCGTCGAATGTGCGCATCGCATGTAAAATGCTATCCTCTTCCTTGACTAAAACATTATCCATAAAATCTACTCCGCAAAATCAAATAATTAATTCTAAAACAGCTGACACGCTTCCGCTCTACTTTCGCTCGTTGCGTTACATAAGATGCTCCCTTTGGGACCATCTAAGTAACGACGGCTCAAGACGGTCAGCCTTATTTAGTATTAATTATTTGTTTTCGCTCATCTAATATTTTTACTCATCTAATTTTTTTGCTCATCTAAGTTTTTTTACTCCGCAATTTTTTTTACAACGTCTATTACGCGATTTACGCCAGACTCGGTTAGGTTGGTTGAGCATGGCACGTTGACTACGCGGTGCCAGTACCATGGGGCGCAGGTCAGTTCATAGGTGCGAGCACCTTCGTATGGAAGCTGGTCTGAGATAAGACCCCAGATAGGACGAGACTGAATATGCTCTTCCTTAAGGGCTTCGATAAGCTTATCGCGACCCTCTTCGTCATTTTCAAATACAACTGAGTAAAACCAGTAGTT
The DNA here is from genome assembly GCA_946548305.1 of uncultured Pseudobutyrivibrio sp. Classification (GTDB taxonomy): domain Bacteria; phylum Bacillota; class Clostridia; order Lachnospirales; family Lachnospiraceae; genus Pseudobutyrivibrio. Next base: position 14,042 of record CAMNPQ010000004.1, on the reverse strand, counting down.
GCTGCGGATACCTGGACGGAAATCCTGCACGTGAAGACCTGGCATCTTATCAATTGCCTCTTTATACAAATGATAATTCTTTGTCTTTACTTTGATGAAATCCTCCAGCTGTTCCATCTGAGCAAGCCCCAGTGCAGCCTGAAGATTTGTAAGTCTATAATTATAGCCGATTTCATCATGGATGAAATTAGCCTGGTCTGCCTTTGCCTGAGTAGTCAGATGCTTAGCATGAGCAAGGAGTGCCTCATCATTAGAGACAATCATACCGCCACCGCCTGTGGTGATAATCTTATTTCCATTAAATGAATAGCATCCTATTGTACCGATTGTACCTGCAAACTTTCCAGCATACTTTCCTTCAGTATAATAAGTTCCAAGCGCCTCTGTAGCATCCTCAACAACCTTGATATTATACTTTTCAGCTATAGGCATGATAGCTTCCATGTCTGCCATGTTACCAAATACATGGACTACTACCATAGCCTTAATCTGACGTCCTGTTTGCTTATCAATCAATCTACCATCTGTGAAATCACACTCTTCTTCACAGAATCTCTTAAGCTTTACAGGGTCCATGCACAGGCTATCATCACAATCCATAAATACAGGCTCTGCACCTGCGTACTTTGTAGGATTTACTGCTGCAATAAATGTAAGTGTAGGAACAATTACAGCATCACCTGGCTTTACGCCACAAAGCATAAGGCTAATGTGAAGTGCTGATGTACCATTCTGTGTGCTGACAGCAGCTGGAGTATGAACGTACTCTGCCACCTTCTTCTCAAAATCTGACACATAAGGGCCTGCTGTGGACACCCACTCAGTCTCTACTGCATCGGTAACGTACTTCAATTCATTTCCCTTTAAATTAGGAACGGATAATGCTAAAAATTCATCAGACATATAAAACACCTCTAATCCGCTGCTGCATAAGTCATATACACATACAACGACACGCTCGCGCTCTGCTTTCGCTCGTTGCGTTACATAAGATGCTCCCTTTGGGACCATCTAAGTAACGACGGCTCAAGACGGTCTTATGTATGTATATATGACTTTTGCTACAGCTCATCTAATACTTTAAACTAAATAATAATTAAATATTATAGATATCTACTTTGTACTTATCCAAGTTCTCACGGAGGAAGGCGATGGTTTCGGCGAGTCCTTGTTCGAAGGTGTACTGTGGCTTCCAGTCTGTGAGTTGAAGGATTTTCTGGTTAGAGCCAAGGAGGCGATTTACCTCGGACTTTTCTGGGCGGAGACGGTCTTCGTCGCAGATAATCTTTGCATTTGGATTAATCTGACGGATAAGCTCTTCGGCAAGCTGTCCGATTGAGATTTCCTTCTGTGTTGCAATATTGATTTCCTGACCGATAGTCTTATCGCTTTCGTACATAGCAATGAAACCATGGGCTGTATCCTTAACATAGTTGAAATCACGTGTTGGTGTTAATGAACCAAGCTTAATCTCTTCCTTACCTGCAAGAAGCTGTGTGATGATTGTAGGAATAACCGCACGAGCTGACTGACGTGGTCCGAATGTGTTGAATGGACGCACGATTGTAACAGGTAAATCGAATGAACGATAGAAAGACTCTGCTAATCTGTCTGCACCAATCTTAGTAGCTGAATATGGTGACTGTCCCTGATATGGGTGCTTCTCATCGATAGGTACATACTGTGCTGTACCATAAACCTCTGATGTAGATGTTACAAGCACACGAGTGCCAAGGTCTCTAGCAGCCTGAAGCACGTTAAGTGTTCCCTTGATATTAGTATCTACATAAGCATCCGGGCTATGATAACTAAATGGGATTGCTATAAGGGCTGCAAGATGGAATACTGCATCTACACCCTTCATGGATTCGCGGACACCGTTAGGGTCGCGGACATCACCTGCGAATACCTCTACGTGATCCATAATATCTTTTGGAAGAGTGTCCAGCCATCCCCAATTATTGAAGGAATTGTAATATACAAAAGCTCTTACCTCATATCCCTTTTTAACTAATTCCTCAACTAAGTGAGAACCAATAAATCCATCTGAACCTGTAACTAATACTTTACTCATTTGACCTCCTACGGCTTTCCAGAATAATATAAAACTCCAGCAGACACGCTTTCGCTCTACTCTCACCAGTCTTGCTTGAGTCTTATATTATTCTTCCAATCCTTATATTTCTATATACTAAAAAACAGACTTAACAATACATACCGCCTACGATTTCATCTCTACGAAATACGAATACATAGACTCGGCTACGTTTGCCAGGTTTTCGTCGGATAGACGCTCTTCGCTTAGGACGTAAGTGTTACCGAGCCTTGCGTGGCTCATGTAGACTGCCATGTACTGAATAACCTCATCTCTGGTTGGACGCTTGTATTCACTCATCATCTTTTCATAGTTGCCAAATACTTCCTCAAGGTACATAACACCTGGAGCACCTTTATAAATAATGTCTCCACTCATAAATACAGGATGGCGAAGCATCATTGCTTCCTGACCTGCAGTACCTGTAAGAGTGGCTACGCATTCACTCTTTTCTATAAGCTTGATTGAATCCTCCCATGGGTCAATAAGAACCACGTTTGGATAAATCTGTAGCTGTTCATAAAAACTGTTCTCTCTAATACCCAAAAACGAATAATGCTCTTTTACATAAAGCATGGTGTCTGCAGGGAGAGATTTCGCCAAATTATCAATAAAGTAAAGCTGTTTTTCATATTTCTGAGCACATACAATTGTAGTTGCCTCAGGCTGCATGTGCAGTGGAAAATATACGAACTTTTTACTGTAATCAGCCTTTTTAAAATATTTCTTTCCCTTTGAATATCTAAGGTAAAATACCAGCTGATCCATTGTGTGTTCGTAGCATTTGTAGTATATATATGAGCCCTTATCCCTGGTAAGAGGATTGAAAAATCTCTGCCTCAAATAGAAAAATGGCAGTGCAAAAAAGATTGGTTTCCATTTTGGCTTTCTACCTGAGAATTTCATGAAAGTAGGCTTTGAATGTTTTTCTTCAAACTGGGTGAGATATGCCTCAGCTAATTCACGCTGCTCCTGTGTAACTTCAACATTGGCATAGTCCTCTGGCAAATCATACATTTTTTCAAATGGATCATTTAAAATGTAATGATGTGTCAAATCCATTCCACAGGCTCTCATAAACATCAAAGAATAAAAGCTGGTATTAGTCTTTTTTCCTACCAGATATGCAGCATAGGTAAACAATGTGGCAATGACTTCATCATAATAAAAATCCACATGGTATGTATTAAACACATACTCCCAGAACATAAATAATCCTGCTGCTGTGTGTACGCAGTAATCATAATCTCTGCTGATAAGATATCTGTCTGTATAAATGTATTTCCAAATAGGGTCTGCATCATACTTTTGTTCAATCTCAGAAAGCTTTTCTATGGTAAATTCATCCCAGTGGGCATTCATGAAATCGGATAAAACGCAAACCTCAATGTCTTTCTTTTCTTCTTCTGTAAATTTAGCTCTAACATAAGCAGCCTCCTGCTTATCACAGGTAATAAACACTGCTTTTATGCCATTATGTTTTTCCCTTAGTTTTTTGTAAACTGCTGGCGAGAAATCCTCAAATGGACGACGCGCAATAAAACCTATAGTATACAATTATTTTCTCTCCTAAAAACTATCCACGCGACTTCTTACCAGATAAAAAGCCTCGCTATATTTATAATGAGCTGTTGCTCCCCTATAAGATGCAAGGCCTTTTATTGCTTCCTCATTACGAGGGAATGGACTGGCATCTATTTCGCTCTTATAGGTTTTCATTATTTCTATTTTCTTATCCAGGTAGTCCGTTACATCCACAAAAACATTTGGGATAAATCCGTGGGAACGTTCTGCCTGGTCAGTCTCAGATATTATCTCCATGCAAAGCACAGTCTTAAGATATGGTGCCCTGAATGATTTAGTGCAAGAATAAACTGCATCAAAAATCACCCTGTGGTCAGAGTGAACATCATACTGATATGGCATCAGCAAAACATCTGGCTTTACTTCCTCGAATACATTTTTAAACTGTGGTATTAAATCGCCTAAGTCATATCCGTCTACACCAGCTGGTTGAAGCTCCATATTATAAAAACCATCCACCTGATAAGCCTGTGCCACTTTTTCTATTTCTGCATTTCTTTCAGCTACCCGCTCAGGTGTGTAACCATATTCTGTCTTCATATTGGTCACATTCAGCCAAAATATTTTATGACCTTCATTTTTAAGCTTTAGCAGCGTTCCACCAGCACCTAAAGTCTCATCATCTGGATGTGGCGAAATAACAAGTACTTTCATTAAAGATACTCTCCTTCATTTAAGTCAACCAGGTCCGAATCTACTATGTGAACCAGACCGTCATAAGCTTTTATAACATAATCTGTATTGGAATTAACCTTTATAATCTTGCCAGGCTCAATGTTAGCATAATCACCTGTGTCAATCACCTGACATTTCCACACCTTTATCTCAGCATCTCCAGCCATAAAATGCGCTCCCACATAAGGATGGGTAAGACCTCTAACCAGGTTATAGATAGCCTGCGCTGACATGCGCCAGTCTATCTGACCATCCATACGACCGCGCTTTCTCCAGGCATTTCCAGCTGTAGGATCCTGCTTCTTAGGATGGACATTATCCTCGGCAAAAGCTTTGGTAAATTCAAGCACCTGTTCCTTTGCCACATCAAGCACATGGGCGTACAAATCTGCCGCATCATCTGTATCAGATATAGCCACAGACCTTTGGCTGATGATATCTCCTGTGTCAGCCCCTTCATCCATAATGAAAAATGTAGATGCAGTTTCTGAAAGTCCTAGGACAAGTGCCCATACAAGCGGATGGCGACCTTTGTTAAAGGGCAATGCAGCTGGATGAAATCCCACAACTCCATATTTGGGTATGGATAAAATTTCCTTACCAATTAATCTAGACCAGCCAAAGCAATAAATTACTTCTGGATTAATTTCTTTTATAAAACCAACCGTTTCTTCATCGTTTACATTTTTTGTGCATATATAAGGTATGTCATATTTTTCAGCCAATGGAACCAAGGATTTAAAATCTGCATTGATTGCCGATTGCTCCATTGTGATTATTCCATCCACCTTGTAGCCAGCTTCTAGCATAGCATTTAGCAAAACATATGAACTTTCAACACAACCTATAAACAATGTTTTTTTCAAAACGAACCTCTTTTTCTTAATTAAGACATCCCTTAATTGTAGTTTCAAATACCTGCAATGTCAATTTCATATAGATTTTTGTTTTTCTGATGAAAATCAAAAACCTATCAAAACACCATGGAATACAACAGTAATCCAGGAACAATTATTCCTAGTGCAGGTCCCCAACTATTCACAAGAAGCTTCCACATTGAAAATTTAAATCTTCTAGAAAGCTTTATCATTAACAGCAAAGAATAAAGCCCATAGGAAAGACCTGTTCCTATAGCAACCATATTTATGCTTTTTTCTACAAATAAAACCAATGCACTTGAAAAAATAGCATTGAAAATGCAAAGTGCCACTGAGTTTGAAATCAATGATTTATTAAGCTTTAATACAGAAAAAATATTTCCATATAGCATTGTAGTGGCATAGATAGCCACACCAATCACAAGAATCTGGGTAGCTTTCGTTCCTTCTGTGTACATAGGCATAAAGAAATGCACAAATATTGGCATTACAAAAAATACAAATATGCATGCCCCACCAGAAATGAATGATGTAATTCTGCTGAAATATGCTGCTTTTTCCAGCAATTCATTTTCATCATGATTGCTGCCATACAGATGACTAATCTTTATGTAAAACACCTGAGATATGGTCTGGGGCACAAGTACCATGGTTGTAAAGCCCATTAATGGTACTGAATACACGCCCAAATCATTGGTGGATAAAAATCCCAGTATTACAAATTTATCCACAGACTGAACCACGGTCCAAATCAAACTGTTAATAAGAAGTGGCAAGCCTCCTATTATCATGGTTTTCATAAACGCCCAGTCAAGGGTCAGCTTTGCTCCTTCAAATGCCTCTCTGCCAAACATGATAATGCCTAATGCTGCTGACGAAAGAGCCATGGCATACAGACCGTAATATCCTGCCACATTTATAGCTATTACACCGATTATAAGTGCAAATATGGTGCGTATAAATCCAATTACAGCTGATTTATTATAGTGTCCATTCATTCTAACTGTTGCATTTGACATGTCATCAAAGCTTTTTAGCAGAATCATAATAGGACAAAGCATGTAGCCAAAGGCATAGTAGGCACTATCAGTATCATTTCCGATTTTTGTGCCATAATAAATAGCTACCCACAATTCAAATGCCACAAACACTATCGCATATACGATAATCATAAATGTCATCGCAGTGCTTTTTAGTTTGTTTGCCTCACTATAATCCTTTCTGCCCAAAGCCTGGGGATAATCCCGATTATATGCATTAAGCACACCAAACTGGGCATAGTTCATATAAGTCTGAGCAAGCAGGCAGGTACTATATATACCCAATGGATGTGTTGCCACTATTCTCTTGTTATAAACACTAAATACAAATGACATTGCCGAACAGGCAACTGTGGACAATGTTACTAATATGAAATCAGCATTTTTTATTAATTGTTTCAGTTTTATAAGCATCTTCATATATCGATACAATCTTTTCCATATACTGGTCATAATTATTGAGCTCTTTGGCCCGTTTTCTGGCTCCATCGGACTTAGCCTTATAAACCTCTTCATTATCCAAAAGCTCAATTATACTATTTACGAAATCGTTGCGGTCCACTGGCTTTTTATCTGTACCGCAAATCTTTCCACAGGAGTCGTTTACGGTAAGCATAAAGCCGCCTACCCGGCTTGCAAGCACAGGCTTTCCAAAAGCCATTGCCTCTACAGCTGCCATACCAAAGCCTTCAAATTTGGATGGGGCAACCATCATTTTGGTCTGGTTCATATATACATATGGATTGTGCTGCAATCCCACCATTTTTATATTATCGCCCAGCCCAAGCCTTCCAATAAGTTCCAGACTTTCACTGCCCAAATCACCACCGCCTACAATAATTGCCTTTACATGTGGATGAGTTTTTCTCACCTCATTTATGATTCTCACAAATTCATAAGGATTTTTATCATCTGTCAGATATCCCACAAATAGAATATCCGATTTGTAGCCCTCAAGCTTGTCCTTTGACATTTCTGTACCAGCCACATACCCCTTTTCAAAAATTCTGGCAGCATTAAAGGGAGTACCTAGCACTACTGTCTTTCCAGCCATCTTATCTTTAAACCATGCTTTTTCTTCCACAGCCTTTACAGGGATTATTATCTTCGCAAAGCTTTTACATGCTCCTCCGTAAATCACTGATTTAGGACCAATCTTCTGTACCCATTTAGGCACAGAATATATATGACTAATAATGGGAATGGTGTCTGTGACCTTTGTACACATTAGGCTGCAATCATATTCATAGGCATGAATAATATCAGGCTTCACCTCGGCAATGGCACGCTTTATAGCATCCTCATCCACCTTTTCCTCAGCAATATATTCAATATCATGTTCTAGAAGCTTTGTTTCTACCGAGCCTGTAGCTGTTAAATAAACACTATGTATTTCCTCTGGCATGGACTTAATAATATTTATAGCTACATTTTCCATTCCACTGTAAGTATTTGATTTTGAAATGTGCAATACCTTCATATCAGTTCCTCATATAATTTACCCATAACCCCATTTACACAGTCCTTGTCGTAGGACTTCATTGTTTCAATATTTGCTTTTCCCATCGCAGCCCTGTCACTTTCAGGAAGTGCCATCATCCTTTCAAGTGATGTGACTAGAGAATGAGGATTTTTCGAGTCAAAAAGGAATCCCCCAACTCCCTCCTGTATCAAATCTATATTTCCTCTAATATTGCTGCAAACTACTGGTATCCCCACGCTCATTGCCTCCATCAATGCTACTGGAAGCCCCTCCTGATGGGATGGAAAAACATAAATATCACTGGCGGCAAATACATCTGCCACATCAGACCTAAAGCCTAGCATTGTCACATGGTTTTGAAGCCCTAATGCTGTTATCTTTTCTTTTAGTTCACTTTCTATTTTTCCTCTTCCTGCAATCAGATAAAAGATATTATCAAGCTTTCCATTGTCCATCATGTGCTTCAGTGCTTCAAGCACTTCCACATGATTTTTTCTTGGTATTAGCTCTCCTACAGATAGCAGTACTGTTGCATCATTTGATATTCCCAGCTCTTCTCTTATTTTTGTTCTTGCACCTTCACTTGCTGCAAATTTATGAGTATCAACTCCTGCACCAGGCACATAAACTACTCTCCTCGCCTTAAGCTTTTTACCATTTTCATAATCTTCTTTATTGATAGTTATCAACAAGTCGGTGAATTTGCTGCACCATTTTTCCACATTGTAGTATATAAGCCAGTTTTTAAGTGGTGCTCCCTTAAAAAAATGAAAGCCATGAGCAGCATAAATCACTTTTGTCCCATAGAGCTTTCTTGCTTTACGACAAGCCAGTCTACAAATCACTCCTCCGATAGGAGACTGGGTGTGGACTATCTCATATCTATTGGTTTCTACTTCATTCTTTAACTGCTTATATGCCTTGGACAACTCACTTATGTTAAACAGCTTTCGTAAGCTGGCTGTCTCAATAATCCTACAGCCCAATTCATCCAGCATCTTTCTGCGTTTTTTCAGAGCCTCTGGACTCAATGCACTGTCGTCATCCTGCCAGCAGCATGCCACATCCACAGTATATCCCAGGTTTTGCAGTATCTTGATATTATCTATATTAAATTGTGTCACCATATACGCCGTATGCGCATGCATCAAAGCTTTTCTCATATCAGTAATTATCTCCCGCTCGTTACGCTCACAAGCATTATATTTCTTTCCTCGGCTAACATGCCTCCTCCAGAAATATAATAGCTTGTTAGCTACGAGCTACTTGTATTTCATGCATAACCCCCCATTACTTGTGTACGTTTGCATTAGTTTCCCCTTCGGCGACACCTTCAGTGGCATCCTTTGTGAATATTACGCGAAGAGTCATAAGGATAAGCTGTATATCTAAAAGTACTGAGCATTTTTCGCAGTAAATCATATCCAGCTTTAGTTTGTCGTAACTGGTTGTATTGTATTTGCCATATACCTGAGCATAGCCTGTCAGCCCTGCTTTAACATGAGTACGGAATGCAAATTCGGGAACGTCTTTAACATACTCAGCTATAATTTCTGGACGCTCTGGACGAGGACCAACCACGGACATTTCACCTTTGAGTATGTTGAAAAACTGTGGCAGCTCGTCAATTCTTGTGGCACGAATAAAATGACCTATAGGAGTGATTCTATCGTCATGTTCGCTGGCAAGTCGTGCTTTTCCATCCTTTTCAGCATCTGTAATCATGGAGCGAAATTTCATGATTTTGTATTCTTTTCCACCAATAGTACATCTGGTTTGTTTATAAAAGACCGGTCCGCCGTCATATTTGTGGATAAGTATAGCTGTAATTATCATAATTGGAGATGTAATGATGATGCCTATCCCTGATATCAGGATATCACCCATTCTTTTAATGGCAGCTGATATGCCATCCATTCCCACATTTTTACAAAGATACAGAGGTGTATCAAAAAGATTAACCTCCTCAGAACCCTTGATTAAGATATCAGAAATCTTTGGGGTAAAATATACTCGCTTATCTGTGGCAAAACATGCCTTCACTATATCATTTCTGATTTCCGATGGTACATCATTAATGAGTACTGCATCATAGCCCTCTAGCTCCTTTGTTATCTTTTCAAGAGACTCTCTACAGCTCATTTCCCCTGTGATTCGATACTTATCTGCCCTACGATTCATTTTGACAACTAAATCATTTTCGTATTCGCCGTAGATATTCAAAATGGAAAATGGTGGAAAAACAGCTCTATAAATTTTTGTGGTAATATATGTGACCATAAGCACAGCAAATGCTTGAGCTACGGTTAACACTATAACATATGCCAGTGTCATCCACATCAAGGCCTTTATACGAGTCATTAAAAGCAAAATGATAAATTCAAGCATATTCACAAGCCCCATAGCAATAGCCTGGGACATTGTGAGAATGGATATTCGACCACTTCCTATGCTAAAGCCTTTGAAGGTATTTATCATTAGCACTGTTAAAACTGTATACAGACCAATCATTAAATAGTTTCCAACGCTAAGGAATCTTTGCATCATTAGCATCTGAAAACGCATGTACCACATAACGCCAAAGAGCGTGGACAGTACTGCTACTAGTGCCACGCTGCTTACAAAGCGAAATATCCTTTTTTTTGTTTCTATATTTGTTACGTTGTTATTCATCATACTCCTATTAGAAGCTCTTGTTCATATCTACGTTGCCTTTTATTCCTGGAACAGAGCCCTTGCTAGAATACTGCCACATATTCTTTCGTCCTGAATATGTACAGCTTGTATTGTACTGGGCAATCCAAATACTGCACGAGCTTGGAACAGCACTGGCATTCATTCTCGCAGTCATCCAGTTTTTACTGCAATACAGACCAGCTTTGTATCCTGAGGACTGTACTGTAGAAACAAATGCATTAACTATTGCCATTCTCTGATCTACAGACAATCTGCTCTGACCTCTGACTGTGTCCTCCATATCCAGATAAATCGGATATGAGCAGCCTCCTGCCTTTTGTGCCATTGCTACAGCCATAGAAGCCTCTTGCACTGCTTCTGCCTCATTTAATGCAGTAGAATAAATGTATACACCAACATTAATACCAGCACTCTTTGCTCCTGACATATTCTTATAGAAGTATGGATCCTCATGAAGCTGTCCATCATACATACCTCTATATCCACATCTTACTATGGCAAAAGAAATGGATGATTTTGCCTGACTCCAGTCAATCTTGCCCTGGTATTTTGATACATCTATACCAGTTCCTTTATTTACCAGTACCCCATCTGTGCCGAAATCATATTGAACACCCTGAATAGTCTGAGTACCAGTAACCTTATTACCATTTTTATCATAGTAATATGTATTTCCATCTATTGACTGCCAGCCATAGTATGTGTATGTAGCATCCTTGTAGTAGTAGGTTTTACCTTTCTCGTAGTCTGCTGCTGTGGCTTCTTTTTTACCCTCAGAGTCAAGGTATAGCTGATTACCCTTTGAGTCCTTCAACTTTTCAGTAGATGCCGCAGCATATCCAGAAACTGTATAGGTTACATTCAAGCTACTGTCTTGATAGCCATCAGAAAATGTTGCCACACCAGTCAGCTTGTAATCTCCATCAGCTGTCACCTTATAAGTTCCCTTACCATCTGATATGCTTACCTCTGCTCCATTTACTTTTACGCTTCCAACATTTGCAGATGCGCTGATTGTAAATGTACCACCAGAATAAGTCATATCAAGGGTTGCAGTTTCTTTTGTTGTGTTTGTAGCTATTTTATAAAGCTTTGCAGCAAGTGCAGTACCCTTTGTGTTGAATGCTACTGCCACTGTACCATTTGCTTTTATGCCGCGCTTTGAAGTCTGGTCTGTCTGCCCCTCAGTGTTATCATTAATGACTTCTTCATCTGACTTTTCTTCAGTTTTTTGTTCTTCTGTACTATTTTGCTTTTCTTTTTCAGCTTCCTCAGCTGCTTTTTTAGCAGCCTCTTCCTCGGCTTTTTTCTTTGCCTCTTCTTCAGCCTTCTTTTTAGCCTCTTCCTCAGCTTTTTTCTTAGCCTCTTCCTCAGCTTTTTTCTTAGCCTCTTCCTCAGCTTTCTTTTTAGCCTCTTCCTCAGCCTTCTTTTGGGCTTCTTCCTCGGCTGCTTTCTTCTCCGCTGCTGCTTTTTCTTCAGCTGCCTTCTTCTCTGCTGCCGCTTTTTCCTCAGCTGCCTTCTTTTCTGCTGCTGCTTTTTCTTCAGCCGCTTTCTTTTCAGCTTCCTTCTCTGCCGCTGTCTTCACCTTTTTGTATTTAAATACAACTTCTATATCTTTGTCAGCAACAGTTCCACTTACAGTGGTGTTAGTGATGCATTCAAATCCATCCAATGTCTTGGCTGTATATGAATATGCTGCTCCAGCTGCTTTTTTCTCTGTAGTTTTTTCTTCAGCCTTAGAAGAATTTATTGTAGTACCATCCTCCATATAGTAAATATGGCGAATGGTAATTGTGTATTCCTTTACCTTGGCAGCCACTTCATGACTTACTGAAGTAACTCCACCCTCTTTTTTAGTAGCCTTGCCGCCATTTTCTGTGGCACTTGCTTTATTCTTAGGTGTAGCTACATCTGTGGTCTCCTTGTAGGATGAACCATTTTCATCTTTTTTAGAATCCACATATTCCACTGTATTTGTAGGAGCTGCCTCTACAGGTATCTCCTCGACCTTTTGACCATCCTCTGCTGCCACATCCTGCTTAATCTGTTTGGTTATTTCTTTTTGAACCTTGTACTCTACTTTGTCCTTTACATTTGCCTCTGTTTCGTAAGAAGTAGGCTCGTAGCAAACATTTGAATCCAAATCATTCACAAGGCATAGCACATAATCCCCTGGCTCCATATCCTTTTCAGTGATAACACCATCTTCGTCATCATCAGTATAAGTGGTTCCCTCTGCTTCATTCAAAGCCACAGTATAGGACTGCACAGCAGTTTCTTTGTCAAGATAAATGGCATAAAGAGGGTCTGTACTAATGTCGCCCCACTCTGTATCTACAACATTGCCTTCTTCATCTGTGACTGTTATATCAACATTACGCTCCTGCAATACCTCTTCTATGGTTTTTCCTTCAACTGCATATTCAGCCAGCTGATTGTCCAGCTCAGTGATAGCATCCACATAAGGCTGAAGCTTCCCTGCACTTTCTTTGCTTAGAAGCTTCACAGTGAAAGGAACACCCACTATAGGATTGTCTTCCTCATCAGAGAAATATATCGTTATATCCTTCTCCAAAGATTCACTGGTAATTACCACGTTTTTAAACTCAGGAATGTATACATCCTCTTTCTTTGGAGCTTCTTTGGCAACTTCCACTTCCTCCACCACAACAGCTTCCTCTGGTGCGGCTTCCTGTCCTGTAGCAGCATTAATAATGCCATAGCTTCCAGCCCCTACTGCTGACACACCCACAGCACCAGCTACTACTAAGCTGGCTGTCTTGTGTGCCGCAATAAACAGCTTTATGCCTTCAAAAAACTCATTCATCATATATTCTCCCAAATACAGTTTAAATGTATTACATATCATTCGCCTTTGCTATGAGACGATTGTATGCACTAAACATGCCCCTAATAGAAGCACGTGTAATATTTGAGCTTACGCCAACACCAAATGTAGTGTTGCCATATCTTTCATCACGCATTTCAATATATGCCGCAGCCTTTGCACCTGAGCCCTGTCCCTGTGCCAGGGTATGCTCTGTATAGTCGATAAGTGTGAAATCAAACTCTGGAACGCACTGCTTGATAGCAAGCTTAACAGCATCAATAGGTCCATTTCCTTCTGCTTCAGAATGGAACTTCTCGCCATTGTAGCTGAAATCAAGAACTGCCACTGTGTCATCAGTATCCTTGTCGTCCTTGATTACCACATACTCAAGTGTAAGTGGCTGCTTGTTTTCAAGATATGCAGTCTTGAAGGCTTCCATAATGCGCTGTGGTGTAACCTCGCCACCATCCTTTTCGGATATACGCTGAATGACATCAGCAAATTCACGCTGCATTTTCTTTGGAAGCTTGTATCCATATACAGAATCCATAACAAAGGCAACACCGCCCTTGCCTGACTGACTGTTTATTCGAACTACCGGTTCATACTTTCTGCCTATATCAGCAGGGTCTATTGGAAGATATGGTACCTCCCAATATAAATTCTGACGTTCTCTCATTGCGGCAACACCCTTGTTGATAGCATCCTGATGAGAGCCAGAAAAAGCTGTAAATACCAGCTCTCCTGCATAAGGATGTCT
>CAMNPQ010000003.1 GCA_946548305.1 uncultured Pseudobutyrivibrio sp. | reverse complement strand
TTACAAAGAAAGGTTCAGTGATCGAAAGGGTTGCATTTCGATTTACAATTTACGTGCTATCTCCCCCATGCTGAATAGTAAACGTAAACGGAAATTAAAAAAATCCTAAAATGAATCCTTCTGAAAATTTCGAATTTCATTCCTGCCCCCATTACAAATGGGAATATTGATGTGCAAAGTTTATTTTGCTAAAAATCCTATAAAATCGAGGTTTATAACGACCCATTGCACGGTTTTGCAGTTTTTGAAACGCTGTTTTTGCACGATTTTACAGTTTTTAAAATGCCTTAGCTTCAATATCACTGATATTTACAAGTATCATAATATCAATATCAGATTCAATTTTATTATCCCCTCTAGCATATGAACCAAAAAGCATAATCTTCTCGAGATTTGAACCATATATCTGCTTTATTACCTCTATGTAGTTTGCTAGTATTACATTTACTTCCACATCTGCTCTCCCCTCTTAATATTTCTCTCTATTTCTTTGGAATAGTGTCATACATTACAATCTTTATTTGAGAGTTCCTTAATCAAATTAACATTATTCTTTAGAAGCCCTTTATATCCTTCAATTTCCTCATCTGAATATCCATGTATTTCTTCCCAACGATATTTCGGTAACCAACAAACCGCATTATGAAATCCATCATGCTCATCAGGTGTTTCTATATACACTTTGACTGTACCATCTGACTTCATCTCAGAATATGTTATTTCGGTTTCATCTGCTAATGTTAAAAATGGATACATCATAATCAATCCCTCAATATAAATAGAATCAGTCATACCGACTGATTCTTAAGCTGTTAAAACGCGATTTCAATATGTCTATATATCTTAGTCTATATGTGAAAACCATGCTGGCATATTCATTATCCATAATTGGTCTCCATATTTTATTATAACCTTATCTATACCTTTTATAGTTATCTATTAAAACAAACATCACATGCCTATTATGTTCATAATATCAATGTCCAAATCGTTCCTAACCTCTTGGGTTGGCACTAAATATTACTATTGATTATTTAGGCAATTCATCGCTTTATCTTTATATAAAAACAGGCTACGCACCACTAGGTGCGAAGCCCTTAAACTACAACCCTATTTCATTACTCCCCACCAAGCATTAAGTTGTTCACATCTAGCTACGGCAATTTCACTAATACATGATATTGCACGAAACTTCATTCATGTATATATTCTTATTTACACATAATTCTATTCATTACCTCTAAACGCCTCCAAAGAAGTATGTTCCATCCCACATCCTACACATCCATAATCTGTATTAGCTCCTAAAAAATATATCTTTACTATTTCAGTATGTTTACATTTTCTTTTTTCCGCTTCCGATATATTCTTTGTTAATTCATCAAATTCATCTTGTTGCATTTTTCTCATATTAACCATCTCCTACTCATTTATATTTGTCAGGAATTAAAAACTCCCCATGTAAGCTTCATACCTTACATGAGGAGTCAATCTTATATATTCACTTATTATGTCTTTACAGACATAGTTGTAGCCCGTCTCATGCAAAGTATAAAGTTTCCAAGCTACAATATTGCTTCAAATACCACTTTAATACTTATTGCTACAACTACTTTTGGACATACACTATTTGCATGTTAGTCCATATAGTCATTATCTATTATTTTATCCTTTTTTGCTGTTTATTACACGTTGTCCACAGAATGTTACGAATTATTCTACTTTCAGCTGCATTTTAATACATTCATCACAGTTTCTTTCTGCATTGACCATTGTAACATTGCAACTAATCTTTCTTCCTGCTTTGATAATTTCTTTTACTGTTTCACTATAATATCTTGGAATATATCCAATATGACAATTTTCTTTTGTTAACACCTTAACAGCATTAATATCTTCTACGTTGCCTTCATCAATCTCTAATAGCAACTCGTCGCCACGTGTAATCGCTTCTTTCTTTTTACAATCTTCTCCGAAACAACTCATATAATGTCTAAGCCCTGAAATAAAGAACTCTCTGACAAATGGTTCATTTGCATTAAAGACCGGATCAACAAATTCAAAGGTGTCAATAGGAAGGATTGCATGAGAGCGTTTTAAAAGCTCATATTCATCATAATCTTTAAGTCCATACCGAGCTAAAATTTTATTAATATCTTTCCTTTTCTTATCTGGTAATCTACTTGCAAATCCCTGAAACAAGGTATCACTATAATATGTTTGACTCAAATCTGGGAATGCCACTAAAGGCTTGAATCCTGCATTGATTGCCTCTTGTAAATCATCCCTATAACAGAATTCATATTTTCCATTTTTAGTCAACTGACCTACAATATATCTTTTGTGCTTTGTTGTTGACTTCCACACTAAATATAAATAATCTTTTCCGTTTTTTACTGACATTGGTTATCCTCAAAAAATACTTTCTTTAACAGATTTACCTTGCTCTTAAGGTATTTCTTAATCACTTCTTTTTTTATTCTTGATAATTCTTCATCGGCATATTTCTCTACAATTCTATCTATAGTTACTTCATCAAGTTTATCTATTACTTTCTCGCACCAATATTTTGATTCGTCATAATAGTTATCGTGTAAATACTTTATTACAACTGAATGCTTTTGCCCACTCTTGATATTATCATCTTTGGTGCATCTGATTGTAGATCGAGATTTTGTATCAACAATTGCGTTCCATTTATTCTTGTCTTTTCCTTCATATAATATCTTTAACTCATTTGCATTCATATACGCACAAAGCGATGAACTATTATCATACAAAGGTGATAGAATGTACTCTCCCGATTTTTCAATAATAGCCCAATTTGAACAATGTCTATCTGTATTCCCAATTAGAAAATCAAACACTGGTATCCTTAAAAAATCTTTAAACTCAACAACACCATCTAGTACTTCTTTTATCATTTCGATAGAATACATATCTCCACTTATTTCATCGCACGACTTATCTACGTTAAATAGAGGATAACGCCGAGTAATGTAATTAATACCCTCAGTCAAGACTTCATCTTCATTACTCAGTATATTATAAGATATTGAACCCTCATGTCCTTTATATATTCCAAGTTCGAATTTAGCACACGGTATTCCTATTATTGTTGCCAAATCGTAGGCTATACATTCTGAAACATTATCTGTTGTACCCACGTCTTTTTTATATTTAAACAATCCAATTTGGTTATTATCTGGATTTATTAACCATATTTTCTCGCTTCGTCCACTACCCTCAAAATTACCTTCATATATGTTCCAAAAAGAAAAATCCTTCATGAATTATATAGTCCCTTCATCTGATTATTATGCTTTTCAAGTATACACCTACTCATGCCCCTATTTATAGACACTATATATTGGTTATTCTTAATTTCTATTATCGTTTTTTATATCTATAAAAAGTATATCATATATATATAAGCTATTTGTATCATTAATGGCATACTTTTAGTCTATATTTCTATTAAAATCAGGGTTATTTGGTAAGGGCTTAGTATTACCCCGTAGGGTATGAAAACTTTCGTGCCTGTCCCCGTTACACCAACTATCAAAGTTGATTCTTTTACTTGATTGATTCTCTCATTCTGCTTACAATTCATTTGTGGGTGTCTCCTTTGAACAATGATTTTTATTAACCGGCAAGTTAACAATCATTATTCTATGAGAGGCACTCATTTTTTACAAACCTGATATTTTTACCCTAACAGAAATGCTCCATTTGTAGTGAAACACTTCACTTCGCATTTCTAGTATGGAGTAAAACGCTCCATATCGAATGACTATAACGAATACCATTTGTAGTGAAATGCTCCACATTTTTAGTTGTTATTATTATTTCAAATGTACCGCAGTCAGTCACGACAGTGGAATACTAAGCGCTTCCCCTCAATCCACCACAAGCCATCCCTTCACTTAGAACACTAATTGATACATCATACTTCTGACCTAAATACAAAAGGAGCCAGTTCCCCTAAAGTTACTGACTCCTTTTAAAAGACAAATTTTAATTGCCTATATTGTAGTTTAAATTAAGCAAATTTGCAATGGCATCCTGCAATACTCTCGAGTAATTCAATCCCGCCTGATCAGCTTTTACTGTCATCCAATATGGTATCGTACAATTCTTTCTAACCGCACGATTATCATATTGCTTTCTGTATTCTGTCAAATCTACATCAACCATAGTCTGTAATCCGTCAGAATAATCAAACACATCTTTGTTTGCTTTTGCTTTTTTCACAGCCTCTTTATAATTAGATGATTTCGGCAAGTCACTTTCCTTATCCATACAAACTATCCCAATGTAATCTCTAGCCATTTCAATTGCATCTGCTAAATCTTTGCCTTCAGTATAACCATCTAAATCAGGAATATAGACCAAACAATCTCCATCAAACTCTTTGATTAATACTGGATAAGCTACCTTCATAGTGAATTCCCCTTTCCCTGCGAAGCTTAAAGACAGAAAAATCAAGCAAGGTAGGGATTAAATCCCTGCCTTCTTGATGATCTGCTTGGCAGTTATCTCATTGAGTTCTTTATGTCTCGGCACAACTAATTGAATATTTCCATTAGTATAAATATCATGACCTCCACCATGTCTCAAGAGATAAAAACCAGCATTTTCAAGGTTTTTAATTAAAATTTGTCTTTTCATTTTGCTACCTCGAAAATGGAATATTTAATTCAATTACTATTATACGCATTCAATACGCATTGTCAAGTTGACCTAATCCTTATTTCGAAGCTGTCAATTACCTTTTTCATTAATCAACAGCTTTTCATTTCCATCCATTTGTAACATTTTCGTAATGGGGTCAGGCACCTAAACTCTCTTCCCAATAATTGAGAGATTTCTATCCTTACACATCCTTCGATTTTCCTCAAACATCAAATCAATTTCCTCATCACTTTTCAAATCATCATCTACCTTTTCTATTTTCACGTTATAATGTGCCAATAACGTCCAACACAATGCATTTGCAAAAGCTGATATAAATCTTGAATCTACCGCTGGTGCTAAAGTACCTTCAAATGAATATCTCCAATCCACAAATGCATTTGATATCAGTAATAGCTCATCTAGTACTTTACCTTCTTCTCTATATTCAGGTGCCTTCGTCAACAAATGTTCCAAAACCTCAAACTGTAGTGAGTCAGGCAATAGCGAAAATAAAATATAAATATTATGTTCTTTGTCATATTGAATTCCACTGTTAATTAGAAGAGCCTTTATGGATAATTCTATCGAAAAACATCCATTCACAATTACTGGTACATCTATCATTATTTCAAAAGGCCACTCTTGTTTTGTCTGTTCCAGGGCAATATATGCATTATAGAATGCCTTTGCCCAAATAACTGATTGCAGTGCCTTATTATCCGTATTATGTATCTTGTTCTCCATTTTCATAGTTGGAACACTCCCTTCGCTTACTACAGAAAAACTATGTGCAATATTAAAGCCGTTTCAAATAACTTAGCCCTGACGGGCGCACCGTCATCCATCATTTCATTATCATATACTAACTCATGAAAAAACCTGTTGCAAACCATTTAATCTCACCATTTGCTTCTACACCAATTGATACCACCGAATTAATATAATCTTTAGGTATATAAGACATAAAAATCACCTCCGAATCTTTTTTCTATCCCTTCTATAATAAGAATATCTTTAAAAGCTATTTAATATATTATAATTAAACCACTAAGCCAAACTATCACTTGCAAAAAAATCATGAAATCTTCAAATAGCTGTGCTGAAATATCCTTAGGAAACATTTCTCTGATTTGCCCTCACATAATTAAAATTACTTCTATTCTGTTTATTGCAATTGGCAAGAAATTTCGTGCCTGCCCCCATTACAGATTCATATTCTGGCACATGCTTCATTTCAGTAATTATTCCCATAATATTTTCTTTTCTGCCCCTTTATATCCAATTACTCATTTTAATTCCTATAGTTATCATTTTATCCTGCTTTATTAGTAATTTCCAGGCATGTCAATTTCACTCAATTCCTTATTTTTGACATTGTAAAAAAATTTCATTCGTCTGTTAACGAAGAATAATGTCAAATTTTTGCTCTTTTTTCTTCATGTGTATTTTTTGTATATTTTTATATGCACATGTTCGTGCATAGTATAATTATCTTAGTTATATTGCAAAAAGGGAGTCTAAAAATAATGCACAAATCACCAAAGTCTATTAACGCATTAATGAGTTATATGAGAACCAAATGGTAAACGATTTATTGTTAACCACTATTACGACAAAGATCAACCTTTACCTATTTGGGCTATTTTCGAATTAATTAGCCTCGGTGAATTATTAACGATGATGCTGTATACTCTAAAAGATTTAAGAAATGCTGTAGCACACAATAACACTGTTTTCGATAATCGCTTTCACACTAGCGCCATAAACACTAGAATTGGAAAATACCTTGAAACAGAGACTGGTGTTAGAAATATAACTTTTTATTGTATTGTAGACTATATTATTTTAGTCGCATACCTTATGCATGCTTTGAAATGTCCAAGAAAAGATATTTTATCATTAATTAAAAGTTTTGAATCAGCATGTGAAACACTCTATAAATCTGTATCAATGCCTATTTATTCTTCTATCGTATTTACGGATACAAGAAACAAGCTTAATCAATTAAAAACTTTTATTTAATTATTATATAGAATGTTCTTATTGCTTTTACTACTATTTTATGGCATTATAATTATAGAATTGCGGTGGACGTCTGCGGACTAAACCTAAAGAAGTTGGATGCGTCTGGCTTCTTTTTTTACGCCATTTTATAAATGAAAACTCCCCATACAAAGTCATTACTACGTACGGGGAGCCTATCAAGTTATTATTTATTTTCCTCTTTTTCCATTAGCTCTTCAAATTCTTCAACAGAAATATCTATACGCTCAGCTGCAACGAAAAAGAGATGGACTCCCATCTCCTATGACTATTTATTCTTCTGATTCTTCGATATTATATTTACATAAACCTGATGTGTATTCCATCACCTTAGTTATGCTGCATACAATACTACTCCCTCTTTTTCAATATTATTAAAGAATGGATAATTATCCACCCACTTATAAAACAGTTCTTTGCTATGCATCATTGGATTAATTTCAACATCATTATCCATGTTAAAGTCATATGTCTCATCAAACAGCTTCTTTTGAAACTCTTTAGCTTCAATATCACTGATATTTACAAGTATCATAATATCAATATCAGATCCCGTTTTATTATCCCCTCTAGCATATGAACCAAAAAGAATAATCTTCTCGAGGTTTAAACCATAAATCTGCTTTATTATTTCTATGTAGTTTGCTAGTATTACATTTACTTCCATCCACTCTTCCCTCTTCATATTTCTCTCTATTTCTTTGGGATAATGTCATACATTACAACCTTTCTTTGAAAGTTCCATAATCAAATTAACATTATTCTTTAGAAGCCCTTTATATCCTTCAATTTCCTCATCTGAATATCCATGTATTTCTTCCCAACGATATTTCGGTAACCAACAAACCGCATTATGAAATCCATCATGCTCATCAGGTGTTTCTATATACACTTTGACTGTACCATCTGACTTCATCTCAGAATATGTTATTTCGGTTTCATCTGCTAATGTTAAAAATGGATACATCATAATATTTCTCTCCCCTCAGACTTTCCCAACCTCTTTCACCTGCATTTTGCAACTTTTCCAACTTATCCTAGATTATAGCAGATAAACACTATTGTATTTTCATAAGATTTTATTAGCACATCCCATATACTAGAATCACCAGTAAAAGCAACACAAGGAACATCTGAGGTTATTCTTATCCCTGACTCTTCCCTGAATCTTCCATAGGTCTGCAACAAATCAATTAATGTAGTCTTGCCCGTAGCACTATTGCCTTGGATTACTGTGATATTTCTTTTTATTGTAAACTCATATTTAAGTCTTTCGGCTTCTATTATTACTTTATGTTTTCCCTTCATACGTTCACCTTAAATATAATCCAATGCCACGGCTGTATACTCAACCATATTCGTAACGATAGTATCATTATTCAATATTTTGATTTTAAAAGGTTCCATATCATTGAATGGCATAAAATATCTCAGATTTACAGTAATATCTTTCACTTCTCCTATCTTCAGTAGCCATTTTGCGCAGTTTTCACCACAGCTTGTTGCATTAAAAACTAAATCCAGTCTTCCATAAGCACTAATCAATGTTTGAACGCCACCTGATAATCTTTCAGGAGGGATTGGTCCAAGTACTTCACTTTGAATCAATTGATCACTTACAACTTTTGATTTATCAGCCACAATCCTTTTCTATTTATCAGGTATTATAATTCATATCCCCCATCACCTTCACATACTCTTCCTTCTTATCTCTCATTATTTCAAAGCCTTCTAAGATTTCCTCCAACCTATACTTATGGGTAATCAAATTCTCTGGCTTTATAGCACCTAGCTGTAATCTGTCCAGTACATAGTGCCAATCGTCGTCCACATCATGAGTAAAGGATGAATTCCAGGTTCCAGTGAGTGTAAGCTGGTTTCGCAAAATCTTCCAATAAATATTTCTGGGTAAATTCATGTCTGAGTATGGGTTTCCAACTGTACACAATCTGCCAGAAGGTGCCAGCATATTAAGTCCGCAGAGCAAAGAATCTATTTTTCCTATACATTCAAAAAACACATCAACCTCAGGTAAATTGTCTCCTGGCGCGCAACCGTCTATGTATTGTTCTTTAGCTACACCCATTGTCCTTACCAATTTAGCCTGACTGTTTTTGTTTCCTATCGTATATACGTTTTCAAACCCCATGTCTTTTAGGAATAATGTAATAAGTAGGCCTATAGTGCCAAGACCCATAACCGCCACTCTTGTATTTTTGATTTCTCCTACACCCTGTTTTCCAAAAACCTGGCGGACAGCATGTACCGCTACAGCCATTGGTTCGAGCATTGCAGCTTGACTCATAGTCACATTTTCAGGAAGCTCAATCAAGTTCCACTCAGGAACTAATACAAACTCTGCAAATCCACCATTCACTCTAGAACCCAAATAAGAATAGTTTTTGCACATTTCATATTTTTTATCACGGCAACAGCTACAGTTCATACATGGGATTAACGGAAAAACGCCTACAGACTTACCAATCCAACCTTCATTCACACCACTCCCTACCTGGTGTACAGTTCCTGCAAACTCGTGCCCTATTACAAGCGGCATATTATGTGCGCCATCCTGATATACCCGAGGAATATCAGAGCCACATATTCCACAAGCTCCCACCTTTACTAAAACCTGCCCCTTTTTAGGTGCAGGTTTTTCTATTTCCTCTATACTTATTTTTCCAACTTTACTTAGCACCAAAGCTTTCATAAATTTCCCTTTACTGTCTCAGCAAATCTCTCCAAATCTGCTTTAGTTGTTATTTTAAAGTTATTCTCATCACCATCTATCATATGCATTTTCATTCCAGCTAGTATAGCAGGCTCTGTTGAACCATTGATTTTAAGTATCTCTCCTGATTCAACAAGCTTATTATTTGCTTCATAGTATTTCCCCAGCATAAATGTTTCTGGAGCTTGTCCTGCATATATTTCTGACCTGTTTAGCAAAGAATCAATGGTATTTCCGTCTTTACTCTTATATACTGTGTCCTTCATGGGTAGTACTGGTATAACACCATCATACCCTTCCATTCCTTCAATACTTCGTTTAATCAAGTCCTCAGTCAGAAATGGTCTGGCAGCATCATGAACAAATACATAATCCTCATCCTTGGCATATTTTTTTATATCTTCCAAGGCGTGATAAATTGACAGTTGTCGATTTTCTCCTGGCTGTGAGAACCCTGCCACCTTGCCTTCTACTTGAAAATCTTTACACCAGCTTTGTATATCAGGCAACCAGCCTTCCTCAGCAACTATCTGAATTTTGTCAATATATCTGCTTTCATCTAATGCCCTTAAGCAATGAGTAATTACAGGAACGTTATCAATTATTATGTATTGTTTTGGCACTAATGTGCCTACCCTGCTTCCATTTCCTCCGGATAATACAATCGCTATATTCATAGTCTATCATCCTAGTTAAACATATTTCTAATGTCTTTAATTATATCTTCATATGGTCTTCCCTGCCCAAACAGAAGTGTAGTTCCTAAAACAAAACCATCCACCCCCATTGGAGCAAAATTTAAGATTTTATCTCTAGAACATGCACCATCCCAATACAATTTAAAATCCATAGTCTCCTTTAATTCAAGCAATCGTTCAATCTTTTGCCCAACATAAGGCAGGTACATCTGTCCAGCATTTCCTGGATTTACAGACATCACAAGTACCTTATCTACTATTCTAAGCATTTCTGTGACTGTCTCTATACTTGTTCCAGGGTTAATTGCTATTCCAGGTATCATTCCAGCATTTATTATTTTTTGCAGAGTGGTTGATGGGTGATACTCAGCTTCAGGGTGAATATAAATTGTATCCCCTTTACGTAGATTTCTGATAAACAAATCAATTGTATTATTTGGGTGCTCAACCATAAGATGAACGTCCAGTGGTTTGTATGTAACTCTTGAAATATATGTCATATCATTTAATGACATCGCAAAGTTTGGTACGTAGCGACCGTCCATTATGTCTATGTGAAATGAATCAATACCTGCATTTTCTAATTCATTCACTTCTCTGGAAAGATGTCCATAATTAGCGCACATCATAGATGCATTTAATTCAAAACTCATACATTCTCCTTTTCAAGCACATCCACATTCTGAATCATTATAGGCTTCTCAAGCTTTTCATATAGTTGAACCATACTACTTCCATCTCCGTAGTATGCATCACTGATAATAATTGCCCTGTCCATATCAGCGGTATCATCAAAAATGCCCCAGCCCTCTTTCTTGTACCTATCGACGATTTCTCTGTATTGGGAGGCAATTTCTGGAACCATACTATCCAATGTAGCTTCAATCAGTGGGTGAGGTCTCCATAACAAGGCCACCTCATCTTTGCATTCTTTAAATACTTCCAGCACATCTTTGATTTTATCAATCATCTTTTGCTCTTGATTTAAAATTGCAACTACACCAGTATTGTATAAAATTATTTTCTTAAATGTTCCGTCTTCCTTTTTTAGTATTTTTAGCCATTCATCTGGGATTTTTTGTTCTTCTCTTTTTAGCCTTGTCAATTTATCAAACTTTGGAGAGCCAGTTCCTTTTATTTTTTTCTCCCAAGAGGCTCTTGTTTCCTCACCAAATTGCTCTGTCAAACACTTTACATAGGCTTCTTTCATCCTCTCAGACTGAACAATCACCTCATCAGCATTCAAAACCCCTTTTGTAACGGCAAAGGATTTTATATGCTCCATCGTATCTTTATTGTCTAAATCTGGTTCATTTAAAACAAAGTATGGTATATAAACCAGTTTATCCGTATATTTTTTCAAGTTATCCGAATAAAAAAATGGATGAACTGATGTTACATAATTGTAGTCATCATAAGGATTATGTATATAAATCTCATCTGGATGCTCTTTTGCAAAATCAAATGTTTCAAAAGACGTAATCGGTACATTATCAGGATATTCTTTTCCCTCATAATGCATTTCTTTTACACTTCCATCCGGGTTTTTATCATAATATGGTATTGGAATTACCAATGCTTCACAGGTCTCGTCCTCATTGTATTTCATCCATACACTCTCAAGAGAGTCCCACATACTGGCTTTATATGGCAAAAATACAACAAGCTTCTTTATCTTGATATCCCTTTGGGCACTTTTTTCAATTTTATTAACAATGCTATCTAATCGCATTTTTGCTGAATTTGCTGCAAGACCTCGCTCTGAAAGAATTTCTTCGTTGATTTCATATAATATTTCACAGAATTCCTCTAACACTGCGACAGTGGGATGCCCCAATCCCTCTTCTTCTTCAATGTAAGTCCCCATATCTATTGCCTTTTGCTGCGCAGTAGACAGATAATCAGATGCCTTTTTTAGTTCACCAGTTTTGCTGTTTAGTTCTATAAAAACGCCTTCATTAATCTTTTTAAATAAAGCAATATATTTTTCAATTTGCTTGAACTTATATTTTCTCATTTATCTCTCCCATTATAAAATTATATATCTCCCCCACCGTAATCTCAGTCTGTTCCTCCACTGTGATTTTAGGTTCGCCGTCGCCAGCTTGCATGCCATAATCTCCGAAGTATGCGTGGCAGCCGCCTTCAATGACCACCTCTTTATAATCCTCTGGGAGATTAGCCAAATACTTGTTATATTTTTCCATGTTTAACACATGGTCCTCAGAGCCTCTGAGTAGTAATACATCCACATCCGTCTGGGATAAATCCTCAGTGGAGTAGGCAGCCATCAAAATAAATCCCTCATATTCTCCAGAGTGCCTGTCAATGTAAAGGGAAGCCATAGCACCGCCCAGGCTGTGACCACCTATGTACCAATTGTGGATGTCTGGATATTTCGCCTGAATTCCTCTGGCCCCGTTAGCGTCAAACATAGCCAGATAATATGGCATTTCCACCGCCACAGATAGCACACCTCTTTCAGCCAGCTGCTCTAAAACAGGTGCATAGGCCTCTGTCTCCACCAATGCCCCAGGATAAAAAATAAATCCAGCCACAGGCTCATCTGCGGGTTCAAACACTATGGTGTTATCTATATACTCCACAGATACCCCCGCTCCTGGGTCATTGATATAGGACATGGCATTATCCGTAGCCCTATAATAATTATCGACATAATTATAAAATTTGTACACTAAAATAAACAGCAATGCCACAGTGGCAATCACTATTATTCTAATTTTTCTTTTTTTCGATTTACTAGTTTTCTCCATGGAAAGTTGCCAATCTATTTATCTGAGTTGCTATGTAGCCTGCGCCGTAGCCATTGTCTATGTTCACCACAGATATGCCATTTGCGCAGGAATTTATCATGGTAAGCAGTGCGGAAATTCCTCCCATGTTTGCACCGTACCCAACACTTGTAGGCACTGCTATTACAGGGACTTTTACCAATCCTCCCACTACAGAAGCAAGTGCTCCCTCCATGCCAGCCACAGCTACCACGCAGTTTGCGCCATTTAAGGTGTCCACATTATCCAAAAGTCTATGGATGCCACTGACTCCCACATCATACACTCTGTTTACCTTAGTACCAAAATATTCAGCTGTCTGGGCAGCCTCCTCAGCTACAGGGATATCCGCTGTACCTGCTGTTACCACCGCTATCTCCCCAATCAGCTCTTGTGGAATCACATCTTCTGAAGTAGCCTTTAATATCCTGCTAATCTTGTCATAGCATACATTTGGAATGACCGTCTTTACTAACTCATACTGATGCTCTGATGCCCTGGTGCCCAAGACCTGTCCCTGGGTATCATACATTTTTTTATATATATCTACTAAAAAATCGTCTGGTTTGCCCTGGCAAAAAATCACCTCTGGAAATCCAGTACGGTTTTTTCTATCAAAATCAAGCTTTGCAAAATCCATGTAAGCCCCTCCCTAGATATTTTTATTATAATTGAATTGCCCCAAAAATAAAATGACTAGCTCATTTCTCGCTAGTCATTTTAATCTTATATCATTTCCATATAAGCTTCTGCTATTCTATTATAGTCAATCTGGTTGGTGATTTTTTCTACTTTAAAGTCATTTTCTTCAACCTTTACCCGATATATGAAGCATCCCTCATCACTAACCGTGTCACCTTCTACCAGTGCTGCAGCTACATATCCCTTATTCTCAAATTCAAATTGATCTATAACTGCCATCTCAACTTCATCACCATCTCTGGTATTTACCACAAATGTGATGTATTCTTTAAATTCACTATCCATAGTGGGCCCCTCCTTTTAGGATTCAGTTCTCCCCCGCTTGTGGAACTATTGTACAATATAAATGTGTATATAATAAGCAAAAAGTATGAATAAATCTAGTCTTTAGCCTCACTACCGCTGGGTATTGTGGTAAATTTCGCAGTTTTTTCCATTAATGCATTAGCTTCCGCTGAAAGCTCCTCAAACACTATGCGCATCTCCTCAATGTCGCTGGTTTCATTTATTCCCATCGCAAAACTTTGAAGGTTAATCGCTGAAAACTGTATATCACTTATAATATCGTTAAAGGTTTCTTTTATTGAATTTACCGCTGTGGCTATTTCATTCAGCTCACCAGGAAACTCATCTATATTTTTCACAGTCAGATTTCCTTTTTCCATCTCTGACAGCACCGCCTTTTGCTGTTTTATGGCATTTGACAAAGCTTCAAGGGTCATTGCCAGCTTATTTTGCAAATCCCCTATTTCATCATTTTCCGTTGCAAAATTCAGTTTTGTGGTAAAATCTCCATTCATTACGTTATCCATCGCTGGATTGATTTTACTTAAAGGCGACAAAACCTTGCGGATTGTATATGTAATGTCACCCATTGCCAAAAGCAGACAAAATACAGCGACTAAAAGGCTTATTCCTATTCCATAATACACATGCTTCATAAAATTTGTCTGGGGATAAGCCACTGCTATTTTCCACCCCCACTCAGGAATGATGGCTGCTGAATATACCATGTTTTTTCCTGTATAGTCCTTTGCCACCTCATAATTACCTTGTGTACTAGACAAGATATTATCTATCTCAGGCATCACTTCTGTTGCTGATGTGATTTTTTCAGAAGTAGGATTGTAATCGGAATTGTGATGAACAATAATATTGTCCTTGCTGTCTAGCAAAATCCCATAAGAGCCTGCCTCAAAATCAATGGTGTTTACAAATTCCTGAATACTCTCGATATCTGCATCAACAGCCACAACGCCCACCATTGTAGTACCCCAGAATACAGGTGTGGCAACGGTACACATCATCACATCTGGTCTAGATGCACTTGCATATGGGTCTATGACCACAGTATGTCCCACTTCGGCAGCTCTCTTATACCATACTCTATCTCTTGGATCCATGCCCTCCACGAAATTTGCTCCTCGTGCCATCGTCATGTTTCCAAGATAATCAGCAAAGTACACATAAAAGAATTCCGGGTGATTGAGTGCAGCCCTGTCTACAACTGCCCTTACAGTAGATTCACTCAGATTTCCAAAAGCAGTGAGGGAGCTTGCCATGTCCTCGGTGACTATCGCCATTCCTCCAAGCCAGGCCTCCACTTTATTTGCCCCCACCTGGGTGGCTAATTCAAGCTTAGTCCTTTGCTGACCAATTATTTGCCTTGAAAGATACACCATATTTACAATGGTCAAAAAACTGACAGTTACTGCAATGGCAATCATTACATGGCTTGTTATTCTATTTTTAACAGTTGTTCTTTTCATTTTATTCATCATAATACCCTCATCTTAGTTTAGACTGGTTATTTATCTATCATAATATTACAAAAATAAGGGTATTTCGTGAAAAAACAATGTTAATTATTGGATTTTTTGCCCATGACATCCCTTTAGGCTATCACCAGGCAATCATATCTGATAGCTTTTCCCTTCAAGCTATAGCTGGGTTTTCTGTCTGCCAGATATGGTCCTTTCAAAGGGCGTTTTATCACTATCCTTTTAGGCTTTGCCATTTCAGCCGCTTCTAGCAGCTCCTTTTCTGTGGAGCATGGTTTTTCAAGCTGTTGAATAAGCTGGAATTTTTTCTTAATCAGAGCACTTTTTTGCCTTGTGGGAAACATTGGGTCAAGCAGCACCACATCTGGTGTAAAATCCAGTTTTTTTAGAGCTATCGTGCTATCTTCACAGTGCACCTTCATTCTTCCTACTATATCCCTAAGCTCTGGTATTTCCCTTGCACGCTCTAATCCGTCCTCTAAAAGGGCTGCTATCACTTCATCGAATTCATACATTGTGACCTGAAAGCCTGCTGCTGCAAGAATCAGTGAATCCTCTCCAAAACCTGCCGTGGCATCTATTAAGGTCTGTGGCATATCCTGCCCCTTGATTCTTGCTGCTTTAACCAGCATTTCTGTTTGAAGATTGCTTTGCTTTATCCTAGACAGCATTTCCCTAAAATCCACTGAAATGGACAGATTTCCATCCGTAAGAAAAAGCCCCAAGTCAGTTTGACTCAAGGCATTTTTTGTTTTTGACAGCTTTTCGTTTAATTCTTCTAGCTTTTCTTTTGTCATCTGCTATTTGTCCTCTTTGCGAAGTAGCTCCATCTTCATGTTGTAATAAGCAGGAGTCATATCCAGATAATGCTTATGAGGGTTTTCAAAACGCTGCTCCTCAGGCCATACACTGGTTTCCAGCTGGTCCTTTACTCTCTTTCTGATAGTTTGCATATCCTCATCTGGGCATACTGCCTCCCCATTTCTGATAAGAGGCTTTTGCAAAAGCTCTGCTGTGCAATTTTCAAAAATATGTGTGCTCTTCCATGGCTGCTCAGGATCTACAAATCTGTAGCCTCCTGCTACACTCATATCAACCTTTTCGCCTTTTATTGCAAGCAAATCAGCCACCGCTCTACCTGATTCATCCTTTATTCTATATACATCCTTCAGTCCAGGATTTGTGATTTTTTCAACGGTTTCCGAAATCTTTATTTTAGGAATTACCTCACCAGTCTTTGGATTAGTGACAGCGCAAAGCTTGTATACTGCCCCAAATACCGGCTCTGATTTTGCAGTGATAAGTCTTTCGCCTACACCAAATGAATTCACCTGACCACCCTGCTGCAAAATCGAGGTTATGGTGTATTCATCAAGGGAATTACTAACGATTATTTTAGCTTCTGTAAAGCCTGCATCATCTAACATACGTCTGGCTTTTTTTGTAAGATATGCCAAATCTCCTGAGTCAATACGGATACCATAGCTTGTTGATTCTATGCCAGCATCCTTCATTTCCTGAAATACCTTGATTGCATTTGGAACACCAGATTTTAACACATTATATGTATCCACCAAAAGTATGCAATTATTTGGATAGCTTTTTGCAAAGCTTCTAAATGCTGTAAGCTCCGAGGTGCGGTAATCATTGTCCTCTGATGTGAAATACATTACATAGCTGTGTGCCATTGTTCCACCAATAGGAATGTTAAAATACTGCCCTGCTGATACTGTGGCTGTTCCGCTGGCACCTCCAATATATGCAGCCCTTGCACCATATATTGCAGCATCATTGTTGTGAGCTCTTCTGGCACCAAAGTCAGATACTGCACGACCAGCTGCCGCCCTTACGATACGGCTGGTTTTTGTAGCTATTAGCGACTGATGGTTCACCTGAGCCAAAAGCTCCGTCTCCACAAGCTGTGCCTGTATGATTGGAGCTGTCACTGTAATGATAGGCTCATTAGGATACATAATTGTACCCTCTGGGAAAGCATCCACATCCCCTGTAAATTTGAAGTTCTTCAGATATTCCAGAAAATCCTCTGTAAAATGTCCCACGCTTCTCAAATACTCAATATCTTCATCTGTAAAATGCAGATTTAACAAATAGTCTTTCACCTGCTGCAATCCAGCAAAGATTGCGAAACCTCCCCCATCAGGATTCTTTCTATAAAATACGTCAAAACTTACCTTTGTATTATTATCAATTGTTGGATCATTAAAATAAGCATTTGCCATAGTAAGCTCATACTCATCCATCATCATTGTAAGGTTTCGAGCCTTGTCCTGTGTCTGTTTCATCATATACCTTCTTTCTTTATTCCCCTGGCGCGCTATTGATTACTTTTCCTGTATTCCAAAGCATTGCCGACTTTTTAGCCGCCTCGATTTTGCCATCCTCATTTTTGTACCCTACAGTGCCAGTATAGCTGCCACAATCCAGACATGCCACATAAAATCCCATGTCCTCTTCCTCAAGCAGTCCTGGTCCTCCGCAAATAGGACAGTCGTGTATTTCTATGTTGTCCATTGTATCCATTTTATTTTTCCTTTCCTCTATAATTTATTCTTCAAGCCCTTGGGTGTAGTGTTTCACTCCATATATATCCGTAAATACGTAGGAAACTGTAATGGCTTTATCCTCTATCACAAGGTTCGATATGGCCATGTCAGACATATCTCCTGTCACAGTCATCTGTTCACCTAAATAGTACTTGTCAGTGAATGTGCCATCATAACTGTAGTAATCGCACAGGAAATCTATTTTATCTCCAGCCTGAAGTTCTGTCAGGTTCTTAGGGATTACCTCGGTCTCTCCCTCTCGATAATCAAAGCATGCACCTGCCACATATCCATCTTCATGTTCGCTGTCGAATACTAAAATAAGTTCTGCACGCTCACCATTCAAGTATACAGGAACTCGTCCTGTAATAGAATAGTTGTTGCTGTCTCCTGTAGTATCAATGTGATAATATGCCACTATTTGTCCATCAATAGCCAGCCAGCTTCTGTCTGTTGGGGCGATAAGATTTCCTGCCTCATCCCACTCGAACACATTGTCAAGTCCCAGGTCTATATAGCCCATACCATCATCTACGAAGGTAGATAACTCTATTTCTTCCACCTGGCTCCACTGTTCTTCTGTGAGTGCTATGACAGTTTGTCCTGCCTCGTTGGTGCTCCAGTTTAAATCCGAATCAACTATATTGTTTCCTGATATATACTCCGCTGCGGCTTCTTCATCAACACCATTTTCCAGGAACGCACTGGCATCTCGTCCTGATGAACTCATAGACATAAATGTGTTAATGAGCTGCATTACAGCCTCAGCACTTTCCATACTGCTGCTGTTTCCCGTTCCAAACAGCATACCTGCCGGGGAGCTTACCACCCCGGTTCCAGCTGAGCCTGCCGCCTGACCATAATATGCCATGGACGCAAATTTCTGAATGCACTCGCTGTAGCTGTCATCCATACCTATCTCATCATAGGTGGAAACCATATTGTCCACCTTGCCTGTTGACCTGTATGGAAAATATATTGAAAGACCATAGGCATTTGTCATGTTTGATGAGGTCTTGTTATATTTTACTGCTCCTTTAAGTGAATCAGCTAGCTCCTGACCCTCTTCGTTTCCCAGCTTTATAGCAAAATCTATAAGGTCTATCTGATCTATCTGTGAAGATGAAGCAAATTCTCTAGTGCTTGAGCGCGCTGTGGAAACTGTCTGGTACTGCTTTTCTTCTATCAGCTTTGTTGTAGAGGATGAAAATGTTTTCAAATCCTCAGGAACTGTGGCTGCCAGCTCTGCTAAATCTACAACTGAAAGTGTAGTCTTTTGACCTGGACACTGCAAGTTACACTGACTCACAAAATCATCTACGATATTTTTTCCTATTTCAATGGTTGGCATTGAGGTGTTTGCATTTAGATTTGTCAGCCAGTTTGTATAATACCATCCTATTCCAGGCTCAGTTTCCTCTGAGGCAATCATGTAATCACTGTGGCTATTTAGCATCAATCCAGTCTCTACTGTAGCCATCAGACAGGCATCAAAACCGATAAAATCATACTTTAATCCACCATCGGCAAGAGCTGTGTTAATCTCACTTAGGTTCATAGAACCTGCATTTTTATGCTTTTCGTCATATCCGTAGCCTGTGACAGAGCCGCCGCCATGATCCCAGAATATTAATGCATATCTGTCTGCCTCATAATTTTTTCCACCCCACTTTATGAACTCCGAGAGAGTGGATGGGTCGGTCATAGGTAAATCCCCAATGTTATCCTTTATCAGCGAAAGCTTTCCGTTTTTAACCTGATATATCTGATTTGTTCGGCTGCTCACAACACTGTTTTGCCAGCCGTTGCAGCCTCCTGTATATACTAGCAGGTTGATTTTGTCAGATATTTTTGCATTAAGCATCTCCTGTAGGTCTTTAGATGCCATAGCACTTCTGGATTCTAGGTCAGTTCCACACATATACACCATTATTGTCATGGAATCATTTCCATCACCTTTTATCCGGGTATATTTGTTCCTTGCACTACTTGCAACCGACTCATCTAGCACACCAGTGTTTGATTTGCTGCTCCAGGTAGAATTTCCACTGGCTGCATTGCTGGTATATCCACTGCCCAAAAGCATAGATGCCATTGAACCAATAGAATTTACTGCGCTTGTGCTGGTTGAAGAAGTGGTTGTGCCCACATCCGAACTGCTTCCTAAGAAAGTGCCCAGTCCACCGCCTCCACCTAGCAAAACGATGATGGCGATAATGATAAGCTTTGTGAGACCTCCACCACCTCCGCTAAAGCTTCCACGGCTTCCACCAGGGGTGCCTTGACCTATTGGTCTTTTGTTGACTCCACCGCTTCCTGTAATGTTTTTCCTTCTAGAAACTGGTCTATCAGCCATATCTTCCTCCCTTTATCCATTGTTTTTTAGCGTCGTTATTATCTCGTCATAGTTATCCCTTATATGTGGGCGAGTGCAATTAACACAAGACTTTACCCCTTTTTCTGTAATTACAAAATTCCCTCCACACTTATCCTTTAAATGATAAAGAGGACAATAACAAAAAAGACAGTTAAAATCCTCTGGATTAACTGTCTCATGGCAAGGAAAATATTCACATTCTTTGTTCTGAAAAAACTTATAGTGTTCCATAATCCTCTAGCGATATTCTCGATTTTACTAGCTCACCTTGAGCTTAAATTTTTGTAGTTCATGCTCAGAATCAACCTCAGCAAATGTCGCTCCAAGCTTTGTAAATTTTCCTACGATATCTTCATAACCACGCTGGATATATTTGATATCGTCAATAACTGTGATACCATCAGCAGCCAGACCTGCGATAATCAGTGCTGCTCCGGCTCTCAAATCAGGAGCCTGTACTCTGGCACCTGTGTATCCGTCCACTCCTGTAACAATGGCAACTGTGCTTTCCACCTTTATGTTAGCACCCATACGAGCCAATTCATCCACATATTTGAATCTGTTTTCAAATATGGATTCTGTAACTGTGCTAGTGCCCTCTGCGATAGCAAGCACTGCAGTAATCTCTGGCTGCATATCTGTAGGAAAACCAGGATATGGCAATGTTGTAACATGGGTACTGGTAAGCTTTCTGCCCTTTCCTATTACCCTTACAGCATCATCATATTCTTCTATCACGCACCCGGCCTCAACAAGCTTTGCCGATGTTGCCTCCAAGTGCTTAGGTATAACATTTTTGATAAGTACATCGCCATGTGTAGCTGCTGCCGCACACATATATGTGCCAGCCTCTATCTGGTCCGGTATAACAGCATATGTTGTACCATGAAGCTTCGAAACTCCGACAATACGAATAACATCTGTACCTGCTCCACGGATATTTGCTCCCATACTGTTTAAAAAGGATGCAACATCTACAACGTGAGGTTCCTTGGCAGCATTCTCGATAGTAGTCTTGCCTTCAGCCAAAACAGCTGCAAGCATAATATTGATAGTAGCACCAACAGACACCTTATCAAGATAAATATGGCTTCCTGCCAGTCTGTCTGCTCTGGCAGACCAAAGACCATAGCTAACATCCACATTTGCCCCTAATGCCTTCAAGCCTTTTACATGTAAATCTATAGGTCTAGATCCAATAAGGCAACCGCCTGGTAGTGCAACCTCTGCACTCTTGTACTTTCCAAGCAACGCACCCATTAAATAGTAGGATGCACGGATTTTCTTAATATATTCATAATCTACCGAAAGACGATTAATACTAGAGCCATTTATTTTAACAGTGTGGGCATCCACTCTGTCCACTGTGGCTCCTATATCCTCAATAGCACCTATCAATACGTTGATATCTTTAACATTTGGCAGATTTTCGATTGTGACAGCTTCATCAGCCATTATGGCACCAGCCAAAATACCTAAAGCTGCATTTTTAGCACCGCTTATCTCAACTTCACCGGAAAGTGCAGTGCCACCTTTAATTACATACTGCTCCATTTTTTCTCCTATACTAATTGACTCTGATATAATTTAGCATAAAAGCCATTTTTCTGCAACAACTCACTATGAGAGCCCTGTTCTACGATACTTCCATCCTTTACAAATAGAATCATATCTGCCTCCCTTATGGTTGAAAGCCTGTGAGCCACTATAAACGTGGTTCTGCCTTGCATCATTTTGTTAAATGCCGATTGTATTTTCTGCTCTGTTCGCGTATCTATCGAACTGGTTGCTTCATCCAGTATTAACATTGGAGGGATGTTTAGCATAACTCTTGTTATACATAACAGCTGCATTTGCCCTTGAGAAATTGCTCCTTTCTCAGAAGAAATAATTGTATCGTACCCATAAGGCATTCTTTTAATAAAGCTATGAGCATGGGTTGCCTTGGCTGCATTTATTATTTCCTCATCTGTGGCATTTATATTTGCCATTTTTAGATTATCTTTTACGCTGACATTTTTTAACCAGGTCTCCTGGAGTACCATTCCAAAACTTTGCCTTAAAGTATTTAAAGGAATATCTCTGATATCAATTCCATCTATGGTAATCTTTCCAGAATCCACATCATAAAAACGCATAAGCAGATTAATGATTGTACTCTTTCCTGCACCTGTTGGACCAACAATTGCTATGCGCTGTCCTGGCTTCACGGAAAGGTTCAAATGCTCAATAAGCTTTTTATTTTTATCATAGGAGAAAAATACGTCCTCGAAATTAATTGCTCCTTTAATTTCTGTAAGTTCTTTATTTCCATTGTCTTCTTCCACTTCGGCATCAATCATTTCAAACAATCTTGCTGCGCATGCCAGTGCATTTTGGAATTCTGTGATTACTCCTGATATTTCATTAAATGGCTTGCCATAGGTGCTGGCATAAGAAAGAAAACTGGTCAAGCCGCCAACTGTTATTCCACCACCTATTGCTACTAATGCTCCAACAACTCCCACAGATGCATATATGATATTGTTGATAAGTCGTGTAGTTGGATTGACAATAGACGAGTAAAATGTTGCCTTCATGGAAGCCTTTTTTAACTCCTCATTCATGGCTGTAAAATGCTCAATTGCATCATTTTCATAGTCCATATTTCTGACTATATTTTTACCAGAAATCATCTCTCCAATATATGCGGTTTCAGTCCCCCTCAGCTTTGCCTGCTGACCAAAAAACTTATAGGTTCGCTCAGAAATTAATTTTGCAATTAACAAAGAGGCTGGGGTGGCAATTATTACTATAAGGGCAATTTTTAGAGAAATCGTAATCATGAAATATATGGTTCCCAAAATAGTAAGTACGCCAGTGAAAAACTGAGTGAAACCCATCAGCAGTCCATCTGCAAATGTGTCTGCATCAGATACAATACGACTCACATAATCCCCATGTGGGTGAGAATCTATGTGGGACAGCTTCATGTGCTGGAGCTTATCAAATGCCCTGTCTCTAAGACTCTTTGTCACATTATAGGTGATATTATTATTCACACGATTCATAATCCATTGAGTGAAAAATGTCCCTAAAATGTTTAATACCATCTCATATAATACAAAAAAGAAGTACTCATAATCATAAGCTGCATCGCTCGTAATGCAATCCACAGCCTTGCCTATTAATATAGGAATCCTAAGGGTAAAATAAACAGTGGCAATTGCACATATTAAGGATATTATAACCTGTAGCCTATAGGTTTTCAGTTCTTTTAAAACACGATTTAATATTGTGTCTTGAGAGTTATTTTTCATTTGCAGCCTCCCTCTTCAGGATACTGGCAATAATATATTTCCTGATATGTTTCACATTCTCTAATCAGCTTGTCATGATTT
The DNA here is from genome assembly GCA_946548305.1 of uncultured Pseudobutyrivibrio sp. Classification (GTDB taxonomy): domain Bacteria; phylum Bacillota; class Clostridia; order Lachnospirales; family Lachnospiraceae; genus Pseudobutyrivibrio. The sequence continues at coordinate 16,660 of CAMNPQ010000003.1, read as the reverse complement.
CCCAGACCTACACATTTTCCATCCTCTAATACAAGTATCTGGTCTGCTTCTAAAACGGATGAGGCTCTTTGAGATACTATGATAAGTGTCGGATGCCAAGGAAGATTCATAAGAGCTTTCTTAAGCTTTGCTTCTGTGGCAAGGTCAAGTGCGCTGGCTGAATCGTCTAACAGCAAATATTTAGGCTGACCTATAAGAGCTCTTGCAATGGTTAGCCTCTGTCTTTGGCCTCCAGAGAAGTTCGAGCCTCGTCCCTTCACCTCTGTATCAATGCCCCCTTCCTTTGCTTCAACAAAATCTATAGCCCGGGCTATATTAAGTGCAGATTTAATTTCATTATCATCTGGATTAGGTCCAGCCATTTCCATATTACTTCTAACAGTGCCGCTAAATAGATATGCCTTCTGAGGAACTATACCAAAGCATTTAGCCAAATAGCTATCATCAAACTGATTTACATTAGTGCCACCTATTTCGATAGAGCCCTTAGTAACATCATAGGTATGATTAAGAAGCTTAAGCAGTGTGCTCTTACCTGAACCTGTACCACCAATAATGCCTAGTGTAGAACCAGCAGGAATTTCCAAATTAATATCTTCAATATCCATATCCGCTGTGCCATTGTAACTAAATGATACATTCTTAATGGATATTTGCTTAGGCGCATTAGAGCCACCTATAATTAAATTATCATTAAATTTATCAAAGTTTCGCTCATCTGACTTCATCTCCATAAGCTCCTGCACTCTATCAGCAGATGGAAATGCTTTCATGAGAAGCACAATAAGATTTGCCAGCTTTATCAGCTCAACTAAAATTTGGCTCATATAGTTTACCTGGGCTACTACATCACCCTGTAATATGAAGCCAGCCTCCACTCGTCTCATTCCAACATAAATCAGAAATACTATTCCCAAATTCACTATCACATAAGTGACCGGGTTCAGCAGAGCAGACACCTTACCAGTAAAAATTTGTAAATTAGTCAGTTCTGTTGTTTTTTTCTTAAATAAATCAGCCTCTTCCTCAACCTGGCAAAAGGCTCTTAATACTCGTGAACCTGCCAAGTTTTCCGTGACTGCATGAAGCACTGTTTCTAGCTTTGCCGCGATAGTCTTATATCTAGGCAGTGTATATTTCATAATAAAATACACGATTATTGATAAAAGTGACACCACCAGCAGAAAAACTAATGCAGATTTAACATCTACAATAAACGCCATTATTGTAGCACCGAACACTATAAATGGAGATCTTAAAAATAGTCTAAGCACCATATTTATAGCATTTTGAATTTGATTGATGTCGTTGGTAATACGTGTAGTAAGGACTTCCTCTCCTACCTTTTCTTTCATTCCCTGAGACAGCCACATTATTTTTTCAAATAATGCCTGCCTGATTTCTGCTGCTGAATATACAGCCACATATGCGCTGAAATACTGTGCTGTTATGGAAAATCCCAGCCCTACAACTGCTAAAAAAAGCAAAACCCCACTCATCATAATGATGTAGTGGGTATCTGCGCCTTTAATACCCTTATTAATGATTGAAGCCATAACAAGTGGTACCAAAAGCTCAAAGATCGCCTCTAGCATTTTGAATAGTGGGGCAAGCATTGCTTTTATTTTATATTTTTTTATGTATCTTAAAACAAAATTCATAATTATTCTGCTTCTGTTTCAGACTCTGAACCTTCAGTTTCTGTGGTCTCTTCTGTAGTTGCCTCGCTGGCATCTACAGAATCTGTTTCTGTTGTTTCCTCGGTATCTGTCTCAGTAGTCTCTTCTTTTTCTATAGCCTTGAATAGTGAATTAAATTCCACCTTATCCCAGGCTTTTTCATTTACAGTCCATGTGATTTCAGCTTTCCATGTTTCCATGAGGGCATCAAAAGCCTCTGACTGTAATGATTCTCTCTTTGTCTGAGAAGCATCTTCGTCGTGGTCACTGTCGAGTCTGATTACATAAAATCCAGTTCCCTCTACTTCTATAACATCCGATACATCACCCTCTGATAATGATTCAGCTGCTTCGATGATAGAAAAGTCCATTGTGTCGTCCTCTTCCTCACCCTTTAAATAAGAGTATGTCTGTGCTGTAAGTCCAAGCTCTTCAACAGTAGCATCAAAATCTTCTGAGGTGGAAAGCTGTGAAGCCTGAGCCTTCATATCGCTTATTTCTTCATCGGTATATTCCACCAGATTGCCTTCCTCATCAGTGCTACCTGTTGTGTCAAACAGTACATAAGAGAATGAACGCATCCAGCAATCTTCATCTTTAATATCTGCATCAGACGCATCCTTAGCTGCCTCAGATACTAATGTATAGTATGTTCTGTACTCTAGATATTGCTTAACGTAATCTTCTGTTGCTCCCATGACTTCAATTGTCTCTGCCGGGTTATCAGAAATGAATTTTGCTGCTGCCTCTGCAATTGCAGTATTCTGCTCCTCAGATAATTCCACTCCATAATCTGCTGCATGGCTCTTTGCAAGATACTGGCTTTCCATATCATCAATCACGCCATCTTTTGTGTCGTCCTGAAGGGTAGAGCCTGTTCCTGACATATCTGTTGTCCACATGCCTTCTCCATAGTAAGAAAGCAAAAACTGGTCGTACATAGACTGCTGATATCTGGCAACAAAATTACCATAACCAAGTGATATGGTATCCTTTGTTCCATCTCCTGTATTTATAGTCACCAATGTGGCATCTGGATTTAGTTTTCCACATCCTGTAAATAGTAATGCGGCAGATAATGCTGCAATACCAGCCGATTTCACTGTTGTTTTATTCATTAATTATTCCTCCTGAGTATTACACTCATTTTTTTGACTACTTGTAGGTACTTAAACCTAAGCCTTTTTATTATAGTTAATCTAGCCCTATTTATCAACAATTGGCTAATTTATCTCAGTTTTTATCGACTTCAAATCCAGCAAGAAATCCTCCAGATAATCAAAAATTTCTCCCTGCTTTATTCTCGTATTAGCCTTTGTGTTAAATATAAAGGTAGGATTTTTCGGGTCTGCAGCAAAGGTTATATGAGGATTGTTGCGCTCTAGCAAAGCTGGAATCTGCACCACATCTATTTTGGCTTTTTCATACATGACAATCCTTATTATATCCTGCTTTTGTTCAATAGCTGACACATAGGCATCATGGGCTTTCACCCTAAGCATCGCCACCCAGAGCAGATTTTGAACACAACGTTTTGGCTCTCCAAATCTGTCCACCAGCTCGTCTAGCATTTCATCCCGCTCTTCCTCTGAGCTTATAGCGGCAATACGTTTGTAAATATCAATTCGCTGTTCCTCGTTTGATACATAGGTATCCGGCAGATATGCTTCAATATTTATATCTACAGAGGTATTGAAGTTTTCTTCCTTAATTTCACCCTTTTCTATTTTTACGGCTTCGTTAAGCATCTTGCAATACAGGTCATAGCCCACCGCAGTCATATTGCCGTGCTGTTCTACGCCCAGCAGATTTCCTGCTCCACGTATCTCTAAATCTCGCATGGCAATTTTAAAGCCTGAGCCTAAATCAGTGAATTCTTTTATAGCAGCCAGACGTTTTTCCGCAACCTCTTTGAGCATTTTATCCCTGCGATACATTAAAAATGCGTAGGCAGTACGGTTGCTTCTGCCCACTCTACCACGAAGCTGGTACAGCTGTGACAAGCCCATGTTATCTGAATCATGGATGATAATTGTGTTTACATTTGATATATCAAGACCAATTTCAATTATGGTGGTAGCAACTAGCACATCTATCTCATGATTGATGAATTGCATCATTACATCCTCCACCTTGGCCTCTGTCATCTGCCCGTGAATGTATCCCACTGTTGCCTCTGGTACAAGCTTTTCTATTTCTGCTGCCATGTCCTGAATACCTCGGACACGATTGAACACATAGTACACCTGACCATCTCTTGACAGCTCTCGTACTATAGCCTCACGTACCATTTCCTCATTGTATTCAAATACAAATGTCTGAATTGGCGTTCTCTCCATAGGTGCTTCATCCAAAACACTCATATCCCTGATTCCCACCAAAGACATGTGAAGAGTTCGGGGGATTGGTGTGGCAGAAAGAGACAGCACATCCACAGTCTTTTTCATCTGCTTTATGCGCTCTTTATGATTTACACCAAAACGCTGCTCCTCATCTATGATTAAAAGCCCTAAATCTTTGAATTCAACATCCTTAGAAAGCAGCCTGTGTGTGCCAATCACTATATCAACCATGCCTTTTTTCAGGTCTTCTATAGTTTTCTTTTGCTCCTTGGCGGTTCTAAATCTACAAAGCAAGCCAATATTTACAGGATAGCCACTCATTCTTTGAACAAAATTATTATAGTGCTGTTGAGCTAAAATAGTAGTAGGCACCAGATATGCCACCTGTTTGCCTTCCTGAACAGCTTTAAAAGCTGCTCTCATGGCAACCTCGGTTTTGCCAAAGCCCACATCCCCACATATAAGTCTGTCCATTATTTTTTTAGACTGCATATCTGCTTTTACAGCCTCTATTGCATTTAGCTGACCTTCAGTCTCCTCATATGGGAAGCTTTCCTCAAATTCCTTTTGCCATACTGTGTCGCTACCATACACAAAACCATCGGTATTTTGGCGTAGAGCGTACAAATCCACCAGTTCCTTGGCAACAACACCCACCGCCGACTGAACCTTTTGTTTTGTTCTATGCCATTCTTGAGTGCCAGCCCCCAGGGAATTCAGCTTAGGCTTCTTTCCATCTGGTCCAGAGTATTTCTGAATCATATCAAGCTGAGATGTAAGCACATATAAATTGCTACCTTTGGCGTACTCAATCTTTATATAATCTCTTATGACCCTGTCCACTTCCATCTGTTCAGTGCCTTTATATACTCCAAGGCCATAATTTTCATGCACCACAAAATCACCCACGTGCAAATCTGAAAAGGATGATATGGACTCCCCTTCGTATTTCTTTACACGGTGTTTTTTCTTTCTAACATGACCAAAAATATCTCCGTCAGACAGCATAGCAAAGGCAGAATCAGGATATTCAAATCCTCTTTTAATATTTCCAGTGCAAAGCATTGTCTCACCTGGATTAATCTTATGGTCTAAATCGGTAGTAAAATATGCATTCAGACCTTCTTCTAACAAATCCTCTGCAAGGCGTTTCCCTTTGGTGCTTGAGCTTGTTACCAGAAGCACCTTATATTTTCTTTTCTTATATTGAAGCAGTTCTTTTGTTAACAGCTCAAAGCTGCCATTATAGGCATTTACCCCTTGAACAGCCACGCTAAAATGTTCACTGGACTTTAAAAGCTTATTTTTTGCATCTAAAAGCGACAAAAGCACAGTAGGTCTTTTTTCTATTTTCGCAATTATTTCTGGCAGGCTAAAAAGCATGTCCATTTGCCCCTTTAGCATGTAGCCTGCTTCTACTCTCCTTGTCATTGCATCAGCAAATTCTGTCTCTGTAGCCTCCGCTTTTGCAATCACTTTTTGCACCTCATCAATAAATAAATAGGTGTTTTTAGGCATAAAATCTATAAAACTGGCAAGTTTTTCGCAAAAATAGTTTAAATTTGTCTCAACTTCCTGGCTTAATCCCCACTCTCTTGTCTGCTCTACAACTCTATCGACATAAGTTTTTAGCCTGTATGCCTCCTCGGTTTTCATCTCTTTACGATAATTTTCGTATCGTAGGTCTCGCTCTTTTTCAATTTTGTTTAATCCTGTTTCAACCTCATCCTCAGTAAGAATCACCTCAACAGCTGGAAATATTATCACTGTGCTGATATTTTCTATGGATTTTTGGTTGCTGGCATCATAAGTACGAATGCTGTCAACCTCATCCCCCCACAGTTCTATTCTTACAGGCAGTTCGGCAGTCAGTGGATACACATCTATAATTCCACCCCTTACAGCAAACTCTCCAGGGTGTTCGCATGTGCCCACCGCCTCGTAGCCCATTGCCACAAGCTTTTTTCTAAGGGCATCCAGCTCGATAGTGTCTTCATCACTGATAGCCACTATACCATTTTCAAAATATGAAGGGTCTGGTATTTTATTCATCAATGCATCTACCGTAGTTATAACAGTACATGCACTATTGCTGATAATAGCTTCAATCGCCTTCATTCGCTCTCTTGTCAGGGCATTTCCTCTAATGTCAGATTGGTAAAATAGATAGTCCTTTGCAGGGAAAAATACAGCTGTCTCATCATAAAAACGATATTCCTCCAGCAAATCCCTGGCTTTTAGCTCATCTGCAGTGATAATCAGTTTGAACTTTTTATCATGAGCTATACCAAAAATAAGGTGCGCCTTATCGGCACACCCTGTTATATCATATACTTTACCAAAACGAGAAAGAGCCTCTCTAAGAGACTCTATCGCTGTAAGATTTTCAAATGGTTCCAAAAATGTTTTCATATATTATTTGCCTATAATGTTTTGCGCTCTATCAAGAGCAGCATCTATATTTGGTTGGAAATTCTCAGCTCCAACTTCATTGATAAAATCAGCTTTTTCCATCATACGACGTGGCTGTTCATTTACATGGGAAAATACCACTGTAACTCCCTTTTTCTTTGTTTTCTCCACCAAATCTCTCAATGCTCTAAGGGCTGTCACATCAATAGCTGGCACCGAACGCATTCTAATAACCAGTACCTTTGTAAAATCCTTTACATTTATATTTCCTGCCAAAGAATCTGAAACACCAAAGAATAGTGGACCTGTGATTTCAAATACACGTATTCCCTTGTCCACTGGTCTTAAATCGTCCACAAATTCCTCGTCATCATTTAAATAAGTCCATCCGCTAATGTGGGTTTCCTCGCTCATTCTCTTGATAAAGAGGATGCAGGCAACAATCATTCCCCACTCGATAGCCACAACTAAATCAAATACTACTGTGAGGACAAATGTGAGAACAAGCACTATAATATCTGATTTTGGTGCATATTTAACAAGTCTTACAAATGGTCTCCACTGGCACATATTATATGCAACCTGGAATAGTATTGCTGCTATACATGGCATTGGTATAAATTTTGCGTATGGCATGATTAGCACCAGCACCAAAAGCAGTGTGATGGAATGTACCATGCCAGCCACTGGTGTACGACCACCATTTTTAATATTTGCAGCTGTTCTTGCTATAGCACCTGTGGCAGGAATACCACCAAATAAAACTGATCCTATATTTCCAATACCCTGTCCGATAAGCTCTTGATTACTCCTGTGCTTGCTGTTTACCATTCCATCTGCAACTACTGCTGAAAGTAATGACTCTATAGCAGCAAGAATAGCTATAGTAAATGCGTTAGGCATCTCATTTCTGATTAATCGCAGTGAAAATGTAGGTATCTGCAATTCAGGAAAGCCTGCCTTTAAATCCGGATAAAGACTTCCAATTGTGTTTACATCAAGCTTTAGCCCTTGCACAATGGCAATACTTACAAACACTGCAATGATTGAAGCTGGCACCTTTGAAAAAAACATTGGCCAAACAATGAGAATTGCCAGGCAAATAATGCCAACTATCATTGCCTGCCAGTTTAATGTGTCTATGTTTTCAAAGAATACCTTTAACTTATCTATGGTTTCGATTGGTTTTTCTCCGTGAAAATCCACTCCAAAGAAATCCTTAAACTGTCCTATCAGGATAGTGACAGCAATACCAGCTGTAAAGCCTGTTGTGATTGTGTATGGTATGTATTTGATTAACGCTCCTGCTTTCACCACACCAAGTATTATAAGGATTATTCCTGCCATGATAGTTGCAACTATCAACCCATCCATGCCATCTGTGGCAATGATTCCAGCAACTATTGTGGCAAAGGCTGCTGTAGGACCTGCTATCTGAACTGTGCTACCACCGAAAAATGAAATTAAAAATCCAGCCACAATAGCGGTGTAGAGTCCCGGCTCTGGACCAACACCTGATGCCAAAGCCAAGGCAATAGAAAGTGGCAATGCTATGATTGCCACAATGATTCCTGATACTAAATCTTTTGCAAACTGCTCCTTGCTATAGTTTTTCATGCAAGTAAACAGCATTGGTTTAAAACTTTCCATTTTTAACACTAAACTCCTAATCTTCTTCCTAGCATTTCTGCGTTTACAGCATATTCAAGTGCTGTATCCTTTGATATTTTGCCCTCTCTTGCCAGCTTGAAAAGACTTGAGTCCATAGATACCATTTCATCTGTATCACTTGAATAAATGACACCTTCAATCTGTGGTACCTTGTTTTCTCTAATCATATTTCTAATAGCCGGGGTAACTGTCATTACCTCAAATGCTGGTACAAGTGAGCCATCTATAGCAGGCACAAGCTGCTGTGATACAACAGCCTTTATTACCATTGAAAGCTGCAGGGCAATCTGATGCTGCTGCTCTGAAGGGAATACGTCGATAATTCTATCGATGGTGTTTGCAGCACCTATTGTATGCAACGTAGACAAAATCAAATGTCCAGTCTCAGCTGCTGTCATGGCAACAGAAATTGTCTCAGCATCACGCATTTCACCCAATAAAATGACATCAGGGCTTTGTCTCAATGAGGCACGCAAGGCTGTAACATAGTTTTCTGTATCCAAATGAATTTCTCGCTGAGATACAATTGACTTACCATGCCTGTGAAGGTACTCCACAGGATCCTCCAATGTAATAATATGCTTGTTATAGTTTTTATTAATTTTGTCAACGATACAAGAAAGAGTGGTTGATTTACCACTTCCGGCAGGACCTGTAACAAGTACCAGACCCTTTGACTCGTTGGCTAAATTGATAACTGATTCTGGAATCATCAACTCCTGATAATCAGGAAGTGTAAATGTGATGACACGAACTACTGCCGCATAAGTACCTCTTTGCTTAAATGCATTTACTCTGAATCGAGACACGTCTTTTATGGCAAAGGAAAAATCGTCATCTCCCTCTTCCACATAGTTTGTGATATCTCTGCCTGCAAGCTCGTAAATCTGTCTGACAAGCTCCTCTGCCTTTGCTGGCATAACAGGACCTTCACCTTCTGGTGTTGCTCCCTCCAGCTCTGTACGTGTCATAACCAAATCATTTACTCTAAAGGATACTTCACGTCCAGTGATAATAAACACATCTGATGCTTTATACTTTTTTACTGCGTCTGTAAGATAATCTACTATATTTGCTCCCATTTTTCTCCCCCTAATCTTCTATGGTAAAAACTGGCTGTGTGCTGTCTGCTTCCCAGCTGGACACATTTTCCACCTGCCAACAGGTGATTTCTTTTCCAGCCACCTTTACATTCAACACCTGATTTTCATTTATATCAACTGTAAATTCCTGATTGGCCCAATCTGAGGCTGCTATTTTTTCGTAAGCTTCATTTGATGCCGCATAATACTCATCCGTGTGATTTTTCAGCTTTTCGCTAAGGCTATAATTGTTGTGGCTGGAGGATATGGCCAGTGCCGCTATAACCGCAAATGCCATTCCTATCAATATCACTACCATAAGCGAAGTGCCAATATTAATTATTGTGCGATTTTCTTTTTTCTTCTGCTCCATGATATCTCCTATTTAAGAGCTTTTTCAACCTCTAGAGAATATATTTCCTCATCTTCAATAGTTGAAATAACTACATGCATTGTCTGACACTTTTTATTTCCATCAGGCTCTATAACGAGACTTGTAACTTTGTATGCGCCGTTTTCATCACTTGACGGATTCCAGTTGCTGTCATAATAATCTGTAAATCCCTCATAATTGTCATTTGTCAAATAAGCTTCCGCTGCATTTGAGGCAAGATTTACAGCCTGGGTTATCTCCTTGGCTTCTTTGCTTTTTGCAAAGCTTCCAGCAAAGCACTGCACACATATAGCTGAAACTATTATGAAAAAAAAGATTGAAAACATTAGCTCTGTCATGAAGATTCTAGAGCCGTTATTTCTATTCTTCATTAAGCTCTCCCTCCAACGACTTCAGACCGATGACAACACTTTGTTTAGTGCCTGACACATCTTCTATTTCTATATTTATGGTGTTTCCATCACCTTCAGATATATCCATTCCATTTATTTCAAGAATCTTGTTGCCAAAATCTGCGGTAATGCCTGCTCCATCTTTGGATTCAAGCTCCATTAAATTGCCTTGATATTCATAGATATACAAGCTGTAGCCACTGCCCTCAGACATTCTGATACATGGTATGCCATCAAGGGAATCTATATTTACCATTCCACTTTTGTCATGCTGTCTTACTACTTCCCTGATATATGCCGATGCTGTTCTGGCATTAGCATTTGCCTCATTTGCATAGACAACTGACCTGTAGGAATTTACCGCCATCAAAAGGACACTCACAGCCGAAAATGTGAATACCAAAAACAGTACCATAAGGAACATGATATCAATATTATGTTTTCTAATTCGCCCCTTTATCAAGACTGCTCCTTTCAAAACCAGTTTATTTTAGATTTATAATCGTAACATCTGGACGCATATTGCTTCCATAAATAACATAATCTACTCTAAATTGTTCATCATCATAGATTATTCCGTAATTTTGCTGAAGGTACTCAAAGCTCTCAGGGTAACGCCCCTCGGTAACGTAGCACTGAATTATCGCCCTATCTATGGCATCTGAAAGGCTTTGCCTTTGCTCATACACTGATGTGGACGATGCCTTGGATACGGTAAATAAAAATACTACAAATATGATAAGAAACAACACAGCAGAAATCATTGTTGTGCCTGCCACGTTCTTCTTTTTGATTTGATGAATACCATCCAGGTTTCCAAATCTGGTCTTTGACATATTAAATCATCCCCGACATTATGTTTAATAATGGTAACATTACTGAAAGTAAAATAATTCCTACTATTACTGACAAAATAATAACTAAAGTAGGCTCTACAACGGCAATCAAATCGTTGATTTCCTCGTCCGCCTCTTCCTGGTAGGTAGTTGCCACCTTTTCCAAAACAGTTTCCATATTACCTGTCTTCGCTCCAAGAATAGCCATTCTACCATATAATCCACCAAAGATTCCAGATAGAGAAAATGCTTTTCCTATATCCATTGTCTCTGCAAAGGAATCTTTGCATTTTTCAACCTTTGATTCAAAATCAGGTGCTTCCACTATTTTGCCGCTCACATCAAGGGCCTGCATTACATCCATACCACTTGAAAGTGTCATTGCCATAGCTGATGCAAATCGGCTTGTGGCAATCTTAGAATGAATTGACTTGAACCTGCGGCTCTTGTAGAGGATTCCATTTCTATGATTTTTACCCCAAGCAGTTTTGTTTAATATAATTACATAAATCACAAGTGCCAGCAAAATCAAAAGAAGAATCACACCATTTGATTTCATGAAATTTCCCAGGGCAAGAAAGCCTCCAGACAAACCGTCCATTGTACCACCCAGCTGATTGAAAACTCTGCTGAATACAGGCATGATTTCTGTTACAAGCACCACAATGATTACAAGCATCATAGCAACCATCATAAGAGGATAGGTTACAGCACTTCTAATGGCATTTGAAATAGCCATCTCTCTGGAATAGTGTGCAGCAAGATTTGTGAGAACTGAATCCATCTTTCCTGTTGCCTCTCCCATTTTGGCCATTTCCACAAAATAATCAGGGAAAACTCCAGTTTCATCAATTGCTTTTGACAACGAGCCAGTCTCGCCAACCACCTGCTCCATCTGAGTCAACAGCTCCTTTTCTTCGCCACCCTCAGATTCATCCAACATCATTGTTATTCCTTGAATCGCTGAAACACCACTGTTAATCATCATTCCCATTTCATCTGAAAATGCATATAGCTCTTCAGCTGTCAATTTTTTTCTTGAATTATTTGCCATAATTTCACCTTTAATATTTATATTTAAGTTGATAATATGTATTGTCTTCTAAGTATTTCTTGACTGTGCTACCGCTGGCATAAGAGCCAAGTGTAGGATCCATCAAAGTCCATTTCGAGCCATCGAATTGAATTATGGAATCAATCCAGCCGGTTTCTTTTGTGTATACAGAAATCCATGCATGATATTCTGTGCCAGCATAGCCAATCTCAAGCCTAGTGGGTATTCCCTGGCTTCTAAGCATAGCCCCCATCAAGGATGCATAATCAAAGCATATGCCTGTACCTGATGCTAATGTATCATCCACCTTTGGAATGTACCCTGACTGCACAGTCTCTGCCTTGTCGTAATCATACTCCACATTGTTTATGATATAGTGATAAACGTTTTGCACCACCTCTATATCATTGTTGGCACTTCCCGCAAGCTCCTGCCCTTTTTTTACCGCTTTGGAATTTGCGTCAAAATTCACATAGGCATTTGGATATAGGAACATACTATATTCATCTTTTAGACTTACGCTCACTGACTGCGTGAATGCCGCTGCATATTGGTCGTCATGCAAATTTTCATATACACCTATCTTGTAGGTCCCGCTTCCCTCTGAAAGTGGGTATACATCATAATTACCATCTAAATCCATCAGATAATTGTAGGTGTTCCCTGCCGGAGTCTCGATAAGCATTCTGACCTTTGCCGCACTGCCAGTGTATTTCACCATAACATATCCGTCACTGGCGTTGCTGGCATCAATAGCTGCGTCGGCATTTGAATACACATCTACACCTGACGCCTCAGGAGTCAACACTTTTATGGTATTATCCCTAGAACCCTTTGACCCCTTTGCTAGTGCTTCAGAAGAACCGCCTTCCTTCACAACTGCTGCGCTTCCTTCAGAGTAGGCTGGCTTTTGGTCCTCTCCACATGCGACCAAGCTAATACTTAATGCAATCAGTGAAAGCAAATATTTATACTTTTTCATTTGCTTCCTCCACTGCCTGTTCACTTATTAATAATCCTAAGAAGCTCTATTTCACTATTAAAGCTATACTCTTTATCCTCTGATTTATTATAGACCATTCCCTGCCATGTTGCATTGTCACGGCTGGTTATTAATATTATAAAAGCTTTTCTTTTGCAGAATGTAAGTAAATCCTCTGTGTTACAAAGCTTTTTGTTTGGATCTATATCAATCAATTTTAAGTTTGGCAAAGTTCTCTTAAAGGTTCTATACTTTATTTTTTGAGCTGGAAATTCCAGCACATCCAAAAAAGCATTAACTAGATTGAAAAAATCGTTTACATCAAAGAATTCTTCAGGCTTTTCTTCAAAGCAGTTGTACAGCTCACCTTTAAATCCATCATTTTTCAGAGTGATGCCAAATGTGTTTGACATTCTCTTCATTCTCTCTGACAATGCCATTATTCATCACCTCTTACAATATCCTTTAGCTCATCTGTATCGTTGTCTGTTCCTGCACTTAAAAGATTAACAGGTGCTAAATGATATTTGATATATCTTTTTCTAGACTCTTTGCTAAGGTTTTCGTTAATTCTGGTTTGTACTAGCACGCAATCCTCCTGGGTGATATCAAGCAAAAGCACTACAAACTGATTGTTGCTGTATCTGGCATACATATCACCGCCACGGGCAGATACTCTGATAGCCTCTGAAAGTTCATCAGCAAGGCTACCCAATCTGTCTGAATCACTGAGGGCAAAGCCCTTTCCATCTGTTATGGTACAAAGCATCAGCCAGGCAGCTGCACCAGAACGTCTGATGACTCTTTTTATGTACCTGTAGCTTTCCACAAATACAGGGTAAGTGCAGTAGAAAGCCCCCTCGATTTCTTCCTTTGAAGTATCCAGGTTTTTCTTTACTTCACTAATCATGTCGGAGTTGTTCATAACCTGAGAGCCCAGCTTATCCAGCTGTTCTGTCATCTTTGATGACACTGATACTCCCAGCTCCTCAAACATTAAAGCCTCAGTATCTTCGTATAGCTTTAATGCTTCTTTTGTATTTCCCACCTCTATAAGGGCTTCCATTTCGTATGTCTGCCATCCATCATATGGATAGATTTCATTGGCTTTATGACTAAGCTTGAGCATCTTGTCATATTCATTTTGAAGCTTATATATCTCAAGAAGCTGCTTCAAGCATCTGTCGAACAGTTTCTTTAGTCTAACCTGAGTTGTTACAACCCACTCATAACCACTAAGAGTTGGTAGAAAATCCCCATTGTAAAGCTCCAAGGCAGCTTCTAACAAATCCTGCTGATTTTTAACATCATCTGCTGCAAGTGCCTGCTTGGCATAATCCTCAAATTTGAGAGCATCACAATCAACGCTCACACCAGGATTAATCCTGTAAGTACCCCTTTTTATATATACATAATCCTCATCAGGAATACCTGTGGCTATCAGTGCTTTTCTAAGTCTGAATACGATAGCTCTCAGACTGTTAGACTCATCAGCAATTTCTTCATTGTGAAAAAGGTTATATATAACCTGGTCTCTTGACACACCGTTTTGATAGTAAAGCAGCATTTGAAAAAGCTGGTTTACCTTTGTTGTGTTATTCCTCTCTAATATTATGTTTGTTCCATTGCAAGATACATCTACTGCTCCAAGAAACTTTGCATTAAAAACAATATCTGATTCGTACATTTTTCTCCCTTTTCCTACTTTGCTAAAGACATAATCTGTCTACATTACAGTTTTTAGTATATGATAACAAAACGTTATTGTAAATAACAAAAAGAAAAAAGCCTGCACGAAAGCACAGGCTTTAAATTATTCAACTTTTTCTTTTACATTATATTTGTTCATTGCACTATCTAAGTTTCCCTCTAGGAACAACTCAACTGCACCAATAACCTTGTCAAAAGATGTATCTACCTTCTTCCTATCTTCTGGACTATAATGCCCTAGTACATGGGCTACCATGTCATTGTTTTCACACTCACCTACGCCAATGCGTATCCGTGGAAACTCGCTGGTATTAAGTCGTGCAATTATATTTTTCAGACCATTATGACCGCCGGCAGAGCCTTTTTTTCTGACACGAATATTTCCTGTGGATAAAGAAACATCATCAGAAAGAATCACAAGCTCCGTATTTGGATTTACTTCATAATAGTCACATAAAGGTGCCACACACTCTCCGCTGAGATTCATATAAGTCATGGGCTTTGCTAGAATAACTTTGTGGCCGTTTATCATGCCCTTGCCCACAAGGCCTTTTTGCTCCCTGTGATTCACTTCGATATTATAGTGTTTTGCAATGGCATCTATCGCCTCGAACCCAACATTGTGTCTGGTTCCTTCATATTTCCTCTCTGGGTTGCCTAGACCAACAACTAAAAACATAATTCTTACTCTGGGAACTCTTCCTTGTATTTATTAAGAATCATTGTCTGCATCTGCTCTCTTGTTGTTGAGCGAATCGGATGTGCAATATCCTTGTAGCCGCCCTCAGAACCACGTCTTGAAGGCATAGCAATAAATAGTCCCTTGTCTCCTTCAATAATCTTGATGTCGTGAATTACAAACTCCTCATCGATTGTAACTGAAACAACCGCTTTCATCTTGCCTTCTTTTTCAATCTTGCGAATTCTAATGTCTGTAATTTGCATTGTGTTATACCTCCCCAACTGGCATGTCGTATCTATTTTTGTTACCTGTAACTATGCGGATTCCATTTTCCCCAATATATGTAGATCCGCTGAGCAATGTTTCATGGCTTTCAACTATGCAATTCTCCACATGTACGTTGTCACCAATGTATGCTCCATTTAAAATGACGCAGTTCTTAACAACTGAATTGTTGCCTACAAACGCCTTTTTAAATAGTACAGAATTCTCAACAGTGCTGTTTATGATACATCCTCCAGCCACAAGTGAGTTTGTAACCTTTGAGCCTGCGTTGTATTTTGCAGGTGGCAGGTCGTGTGTCTTTGAGAATACGCCTGGCCCTGAATGGAAAAAGCTGTCTCTAACGTCCTTGCGTAAGAAGTCCATGTTAGCCTTGAAATAGCTATCAACATCTGCAAGGTTTGCCCAATAGCCTTCCATCTTATATCCATATATTCTCTTCATGTTCTTGTATCTAATGAGAATATCTGTTACGAAATTGTATCTGCCTTCTCGATTGCACTCCTCCAGCAAATCGATAAGGGCTCTTCTTCTGATGACATAAACACCAGCTGAAACTATGTCCGAGGAAGCAACCATTGGCTTCTCCTCAAATTCAGCTATGCGTCCATCTCTGTCCATCTCTACCACACCATAACGGTTGATATCATCACCCTCTGGAAGCTTTGCGCACACAACTGTAATGTCTGCCTGCTTTTTAATATGGTAGTCCAAAACCTTGTTGAAATCCAATTTGTAAACACAGTCACCACTTGCAATGATAACGTATGGCTCATGTCTTTTCTTTAGGAAATCCAGGTTTTGCCAAATAGCATCTGCTGTACCTCTGTACCACCAGCTATTGTTGGCAGTAACAGTTGGTGTAAATAGGAAGAGACCTCCCTGCTTTCTACCAAAGTTCCACCATTTTGATGAATTAAGGTGCTCATTAAGAGACCTTGCGTTGTACTGTGATAACACTGCAACTGTCTGGATGTGGGAATTTGTCATGTTTGAAAGGACAAAATCGATACATCTGTAGCTACCGCCTACTGGCATAGCTGCAATCGCACGCTTTTCAGTGAGCTGCTGCATTCTGCTTGAGTTACCACCTGCTAGAATAATACCTAATGCCTTCATACTCGATCACCTGCCTTGATAAT
>CAMNPQ010000002.1 GCA_946548305.1 uncultured Pseudobutyrivibrio sp. | reverse complement strand
TCAAGCTTGAAGTGCTCTCAAGCGGAGAAATCATAATGCTTGTAACCGTAACAGGTGTTTTTTTAGTTACCTAAAACGCCAAGTACACCGCATACGAGTACGATGATACCTAGCACAATCCTGTACCATCCAAACACTTTAAAATCGTGCTTTTTGATGTAGCTCATCAAAAATTTGATTACAAACATGGATACCGCGAATGCTACTACCATTCCTACAACAAGTATTGCCGCCTCCATGCCTGTAAAGTCGAACCCGAATTTTAATATCTTAAGCAGGCTTGCTCCAAACATTACTGGAATAGCCAGATAGAAGGTGTATTCTGCTGCAACTGTACGAGATACGCCTATCAAAAGTGCCCCAACGATTGTGGCTCCAGAACGGGATGTGCCTGGGAATATTGCAGCGATAAGCTGAAACATACCAATCAAAAATGCTGTAGTATAAGTGATATCTGCCACTGCTTTTATCTTGGCATCATGACCTGCCTTCATATTCTCAACCACAATGAATGCCACACCAAAAATAATAAGCATTATTGCCACTGTAGTGTAGTTGTAAAACAGTGCTTCAAACACATCATCCCACAGAAGTCCCACTATCGCAGCTGGAACACAAGAAACTAAAATGTGAAACCAAAGCACAAATATATCTGTCTTTATCCAGGCACCTACACCTGATTTTGATAAAGGTGCAGGATTATTATTTTTGCCAAAGGGCCAAATCTGATTCCAAAATATAAGCACAACTGCAAGTATTGCGCCAAGCTGTATCACTACCTGAAACATGCTGTAGAATTCCTCAGATACATCCAGCTTTACAATCTCATCCAATAGAATCATGTGTCCTGTACTACTGATAGGAAGCCATTCCGTGATTCCTTCTACAACACCAAATAGTATAGCCTTTAAAATTTCTAGCATAATTAAATATTTTCCTTCCAGTTATTCTTATGTCTTCTTTCCTCTAGCTGCTTTTCCTTTTCCTTTTCCTCCATTTTGGTTTGCATAATAGCATTGTTTAGCTGAAGCATTTTGGTATCCATCATTGATACGATTTCAGAACATTCTCTCAAATCTCGACTAATGTATTCTGGTGCATTGCCCTCAAATTTGTAATAAATCTTGTGCTCCAAGCTGGCCCAAAAGTCCATACCTATAGTACGAATCTGAATTTCTACCTTTGTATCTACTGTCTTATCAGAAAGATAGATAGGAATAGTCACTAGCATATGATAGCTCTTGTAACCAGATGCCTTTGGATTTTTGATATAGTCTTTTATAGACACCACTGTAACATCTGTCTGACGACCTATCATCTCTGCAATTTGATATATATCTGATGTAAATGAACATACGATTCTGACGCCAGCTATATCATTGCAATGCTCTATCATATTGGGAATGGAAATATCATATCCATTCTTTTTCAATTTTTTAACAATACTTTCTGGAGTTTTTACTCTAGTCTTTATGTATTCAATTGGATTATATTGATGCACCTGCTGAAATTCATCATTCAATATTTCAACCTTGGTACGAAATTTTTTGATAGCTGATTCATACAAAAGCATGACAGTATTCCAGGAATTGACTCCGTCATCAGGAAACATACCTACATCCACACTGAATCACCTCCTAATCATTCTCTTTATTCTATAATACCACAAAAATAAAAAGAAGATTAATAAAAATATAAAAAACTAACACCAATCAGTTTCAATCCTCTTCTATAACGTGTATTTCAAGATAGTCAAAATCGATTTCGTCCACAAAATTGTCCTGGGTAAATCTGGCTTTCCCATGACGTTTAAATTCTCTCACAGTAGAATCCAGCCATACTGGTTTGCTTGTGTCGAATTCATAGCTGGCTTTATCCACTGCACTGAAAATCTTATGGGTACGAGTCTCATCTGAATCATCCTCCACCATGTAATCCTTAAGCATGTGATTGTCTTTAAATGATTTAAACCAAATACGCATATATTCCCCTCATCCTATTCAAATGTGCCAGCTTTTCTCTGTCTATGGGTCTCATACATAAGAAGGCTGGCGGCTACAGCTGCGTTAAGAGACTCTAGCTGCCCCTCCATAGGAATTTTCAGATAACTGGTGGCAAGCCCTGCTATTTCATCTGAAAGACCATTTCCCTCATTACCTATCAAAAATGCACTAGGTTCCCTAAAATCCATTTCGTCGTAATAACGCTCTCCCTTTAAATGGGCGGCATATACCGACACCTTATATGTGTCAGTAAGTGTATGTATGGTTTCAGCCAAATCCTGAACTATCACATGAGGGACTCTGAAAATACTTCCCATCGTGGATCTGACAACCTTTGGAGAATATAAGTCAACCGAGGTAGAATTTATGATTATCCCTGTAGCTCCAGCTCCTTCTGCGGTACGGATAATTGTGCCCATATTTCCAGGATCCTGCAGGGTTTCAAGAATGACTACATGAGCCACCTTTCCAGTGCTGATGCCCAGCACATCCTCCAGGGTAAACCTCCTTTGATGTACAACGGCAAGCACCCCCTGTGGAGTAACTGTCTCACTCATGGTTTTGAAAACATTCGAAGACACCTCATCTATTTTCACATTTGGTGCTTTAGCTTTTATCTCAGCTAAAAAATGACTTCCTGCCTCAGTGTTCATAAACCCTTCCACGAAAAAAACAGACTCCAGCAATTCTCCTGGAACCTCTGCCACAGCTCTGATGCCCTCAACCACAAAAAGCCTTTGAGCTTTACGCTCTCTGGCTTTTTTGTTAAGTGCAACTATATTTTTGATTTGATTATTATTAGTACTTGTAATCATTGTTCAAAGACTTACATATCATGTATTGATACTCATCAACATCCTTATTCATAGCAAGAGCCTCATCAATATCGAAATCAACGAACTCGCCATGTCTGTAACCAACTACGCGGTTTGTCTTTCCTTCGCAAAGAAGGTCAACTGCCTTAGCACCCATTGTAGATGCATAAACACGATCCTTACATGTAGGTGAACCACCACGCTGCATGTGTCCAAGGATAGTAGCACGTGTCTCAATTCCAGTAGCAGCCTCAATACGCTTTGCCATGGAAGTAGAGTGTCCGATACCCTCAGCATTGATAATGATGTGATGCTGTTTGCCCTTTTTACGTCCTTCGATGATATGGTTTACAAGCTTTTGCTCGTCATAATCATATCTTTCAGGAAGAAGAACATCCTCTGCACCGTTGGCAATACCGCACCAAAGAGCGATATAACCTGCTCCACGACCCATAACCTCGATAATTGAGCAACGCTCATGAGATGTGGATGTATCACGTACTTTATCAATAGCTTCCATAGCTGTATTAACAGCTGTGTCAAAACCGATAGTGTACTCAGTACATGCTATATCAAGGTCGATTGTACCTGGAAGACCTATTGTATTGATTCCATAATGAGAAATCTTCTGAGCACCCTTGAATGAACCATCACCACCAATAACAACAAGTCCATCTATACCAGCCTCACGGCATTTCATAGCTGCCTTCTCCTGGTATTCTGGCTCAAGCATTTCCAAACATCTAGCTGTCTGTAAAATAGTACCGCCTCGCTGAATAGTCTCTGAAACGCTGTGAGCGTTCATATCTATAATTTCGCCAGATAATAATCCTGCGTAGCCCCTTCTAATACCTTTAACTGTCTTTCCCCTAGCAATAGCCTGACGCACTACTGCACGAATAGCAGCGTTCATACCTGGAGCATCGCCACCGGATGTAAGAACACCTATTGTGTTTACTTTATCTGCCATTTCATAAATCCTCCTAAATCCTATCCCTCTTCAAAACAATTCCAATTTATTTTATCCTCTTTTGGTAGTGTTTTCAATAAAAAGATTTAAAATTTTTGGGGCAACAATTGGCAAATTTTCATTATTAAATAGGCTCTTCCTTAAGTAGATTATTAGATATCATATCGTTTCATAGCAAAAATTTTCTCATTTATAGGATTTACCAGTTCTGGAGAAAAGCCCATGAAGAATAGATATGGAATTTCACCCAATGTGTGATTGCCCATTTCTTTCTCATGAGACATTATTACACCAAAAGCTGCCGGGAGTTTTTCCTGTAAAAGTGACATTACTTCTGTATCCTTTTCCAGCTGAGACAGTCTTGTGTTTTCTCCATATACACATCTGTAATCCACACTTGGCATGTATGAGATTTCATAGTGTCCCTTTGTAAGTTGAAGCTGTCCATCATCTGAAATAGCAGCAGTGTCACAGCCTACTACCTGCAATTTTTCCTTGGAAAATCTAGGCAGTGTAACATTTGCCTTTCCATTAAATGGAACCTCTATTTCAATAGTAAACATACCATCTTCGGCTATTTTCCAATTTGATATGTATAAGCCTGCTGCAGTAGTCATTGATGTATTAAAATGCTTGAAGTACATAGAAGGCTCTGGCTTGATGTTTGCCACCTTAAATCCTGGTTCAGCTGCTGTAATTCCACCTATATATTCATACATAAACTGTACTATAGTTCCATAAGAATAATGGTTCAGAGAATTCATACCTGTTCCAGAAATTGAACCATCCTCCAGCAGAGAATTCCACCTTTCCCAAATAGTGGTTGCCCCCAAATTTACACAGTACAACCAGCTAGGGAAGCCCTCATTAAACAAGAACTGGTAAGCCAAATCGCTCCTTCCGCACTTGGCAAGTGTTGTACATAAAAGTGGAGCACCTACAAATCCGCACTTTATCTGATAGCAATCTCTGTTTAGTCTGTCAATAAACTGCTCTATAAGCTTTTCTCTATCAATATAAATATCGAAGGCTAATGCCACAATATATGCCGCCTGAGTGTCGCAAGCCAATCTGCCAGTAGGAGAAAAATATTCATCTAAAATACCCTTCTTGATTTTTTCAGACAGCTCTTTGTATTTCTTGGCATCATCATTTTTGCCAAGGCGAGCAGCCATTTCAGAGGTAATGACAGTAGAACGATAATAATATACTGCCCCAATGTAATCGTCATTTGTGCCGCCCTTGTAGCTTTGCTCGGTGATACCGTCAAGCCCCAACCAGTCTCCAAACTGGAATGGAAGGATAAATAGACCTTTGTCTCCATGCTCCACATCATTTTTGTGCATGAACTCTACCCAGTTCTTCATCATCTCATAATGCTCTTTAACATCCTTTAGTGAGCCAAAGGTATTGTATAGCACGTTAGGCACGAATGTACCCACATCGCCCCAAACACTTGATGTGCCAGCCAGACTAGCACCACACTTTGAAGGGATATAGCTTGAAATTGCACCATCATATCGTTTAGCGTCATAGTTCAAGTCTCTCAAAAATTTCCTATAGAAAGCTCTTGTATCCATGTTGTAGCTGGCTGTCTGAGAGAACACCTGCGCATCACCGGTCCAGCCCAATCGTTCATTTCTCTGTGGGCAGTCAGTAGGCATATCTAAGAAATTAGATTTCTGTCCCCATATACAGTTTTCATACAGTCTGTTTATTTTGCTGTTGCTTGTCTCAATATATCCTGTGCGCTCCATATCAGAATAAATAACATTAGAGCGTACCTTATCAAGGGTAAGGCTAACATTTTCTGGCCAGCCAGAGATTTTGATATACCTGTACCCAAAGAAAGTAAATCTAGGATGAACAGTCTCTTTTCTGCCATCAGATGTATATACAAAGCTAGACCTTGCCTCACGATAATTCTCGTTATAAAAATTACCCTGCTGCAATACCTCACCACAGTTGATGGTTATCACTGTACCGGCTTCAAAATCAGCATCAAATTCCATCACACCGCAATGGTTTTGACCAAAATCAATAACAGTCTCCCCAGCTGGTGTTTTGATAATCTCCTTTGCCGGAATAACTTCTTTTACAACAACAGGTATGCTGTAGCGATCTAAAAGCTTTCTTTCACCTGTTACCTCAACAGCATTTCCCTTAGGTGTGATGCCAGCTGTTCTATCCAAATCTTCACCATAGTAAATGCCAGACTCTGTCACATCAGAGGCTGCTACCTGCCATGTAGAATCGGTACCTACCACTTCTGTAGTGCCATCCTCATAGGTGACATGAAGCTCTGCAATAGCCTCCATTCTATCTCCATAATTGTAGCCACCATCCAGACCAAAGTTGGACATGTACCAGCCCTTTGCCACCTGAATATCCAGCTTGCTTGAAGGCTTCAACTGTTCAGACACATCAAATGTGATAATCTGCATACCAGTCTCATAATCATTTATATATGGTGTAAGGATTTCATTCCCCACCTTTTCACCATCCAGATATGCTTCAAACACACCCAGGCAGCTTACATATAATCTGGCAGACTTTATCTGATTTTTAAGATTTAGCTCCTTTGAAAAAACAGGGTGAAAGTCCTCTTTTTCAGCTGCTGCAATCCACTTTCCAGTCCATGGCTCATCCATCTTTCCAGTTTCAAAATACTGAATCTCTGAAACAGCACTTTCGCCATTGTCACCAGTAATGCTCACCCTAAAGTAATACCTTTTTCTAGGAGCCAATTCTATCTGGATTTCCTCACCAGTCTGATCTAAATCAGCGCCCTCTTTTTTATAAACAATATTCGTAAATGCGATATCATCTGCCACTTCAAGCACGCCATTTTTTAATGTAGAAGCCTCTGTGTCCTCCACATTCCATGATACTAAAAGTGTTCTAAAATCATATCCAATAGGATTCACTATACCATTAAGCTTTACTCTGGTTATCTTCATAAATCTAAAATCTCCTTTATATTGATGCAACGTTTCCTATGATGTCAATATAGCACGACATTCACAATTTATCACGTATCAAAACACGACCTCTTTTTGTTAAAATACGACATTTAATAAGACCCCAGTTTTCTCCACTCTATAATCAGCTAGTCTCTAGTATGGCTAGTGCGGACGTAATATAAGTGTAGAAAAATATTTTAAAAATTTATTGCAGATGCTTTGGTTCATATTCCATTCACTAAGTAAAATTAAAAACAGGTTTGTCCTGTATAGTCACCGTGGCACATTCAACATCGTGTTTCAAGTGACCACTGCTGCCGCCGTCCTTGGCGGCAGCTGCCTATACAGCAACAAACCTGTTTTAAGATTTTACTAAGTTCATTCCAAAATCACCCAAGCATTCTGCAAAAATTCTTTAAAATATTTGCTCAAAGTATTATACGTCCGCATTTAAGAAATACATTTTGCAAACTTTACAGACCTGCAAAAGACACATGAAATACGTGGATTATAGTCTGGTGTCCCATCTGCCGCAAAAGGCGTCAACTGGTGATGTGCCTTTAAATTCGCTTTTTCCAAGCAGTTTGTCCATTGTTGCGTCAATTACGTGAGGTGCATTGGAATAGCTGTTTATAAATGTCTTCATCATTGGTGCATCAAGTAAGTGATATGGATTGCCGAAGCTTACGAAGAAGGTAGGCACTTCACGCACAAACCATGGAAGATTGTTTCCTGCTCCGAATAATGTGTGCCAGTTGATACGGGCAACAGTCTTGTTTGATGCGGTTTCAACATTACTAATGTAAAGAACTGCGTCATATTTTGCTTTGAAGTCATCAACCTTTCCATCTAGGAATATGGTTTCTGGGGTTTCCGGTACGTATAATGTCACCTTAAAACCTTCCTTTTCAAGGCGTTCCATTACCTGTTTTTTTACAGCTTCGTTGTCTCCTTCACCTAGTATTTCAAGGAGAACCTTTTTGTATTTATCAGGTGTGAATGGTAGAGCATTTTCCAGATTCTTTACAAGGGTGATGCCTTCGTCGGCAGTTTCATTAGCCCATGTTAAGTGTTCCTGGCAGCCTACCACTTTTGCGTCCTCTTCATTTTTGTATATACTGCCATCAGCTTTTTTCTCATTAAGCTTTAGTGCAGCCTTTGTAGCAAGGATTCTGGTGATAGCATCATCTAGTCTTTCTCTGGTGAGGATTCCATTTTTGATTCCCTCTTTCATGAACATGATGTCCTCATCCACATCCTTATTGAATAAAAGCATGTCAGCTCCATTTTCAATACACAAAGGCACAGCCTCACGTCTGTTGCTATTGGATAAAAATCCTACCATTGGTGATGCATCAGTGGAAATAAGTCCGTTAAATCCCAGTTTATTGCGCAAGTAGCCTGTCATAATGTTTTTTGACAAGGATGCTGGTATAACCTGATTGCATTTTTCTCCTGAAACAGCCTCTTCCATTGCTGGCATGGCGATATGACCCACCATGGCTGTGAGGGCACCATCTTCTATCATTGTGCGATAAATGCGACCATAGGTTTCTTCCCACTCCTCTATAGTTAAATCATTTACTGAGGTTAAAAGGTGCTGATCTCTTTCATCTACACCATCACCTGGAAAATGCTTGATGCAAGGAGCCACCCCCTCTTCTGTAAGGCCTTTGATGTAGTTTTTACCCATGCGGATAACGCGGTCTGTGTCACTACCGTATGTACGAACATTCGTAATAGGATTGTGATAATTAATGTCTAAATCAAGAACAGGGGCAAATGACCAGTTAAAGCCCAGTGCGCCACCTTCTCTTCCACAGATTTTTCCAAGCTGATATGCTCTTTCTTCTTTGTCTGTGGCAGCCACCAGCATTTGGCGACCCATAGTTGTTCCTTCGGCTGCTACACCTATTCCACCCTCTTCTAAGTTTGCTGCAATTAGAAGTGGAATTTTTGAAACCTCTTGCATTGAATTAAGGTTTCTTTGTACTTTTGCTGCAATGCCACTTCTGAACATAACTGCGCCAAAATTGTGAGCTGCAATTATCCCCTTTAACACATTTTCATCATCTGAAAACATCAGAGGACACATCAGCTGCTCTGCCTTTTCATCATCTGACATTTTATCTCGGGTTTCATTCACCCATTTAATTTGCTCATCATTTAAATAAAATGGTTTTTCCTTTAAATTTACCATGTTGTCTCCTTTTAAGCTTCAGACATTCTTGCCTTTTTTGCTCTAGCTGCCTGAATACGTGGCCATTGGGCAGTAAATGAATAAAATAGTAGCATGAATGTTCCTACAATGATTTGCTGCCAGCCACCTGCACCATAGCCCAGACAGCTGAGACCATAATTGAGTATTTCCATGCCAAAGGCTGCCACTACAACACCCACTGCATCTACAGATGCTGCTCCTACAAACACGCCCATGAATGCTGGAATAATATTTGCGAAAAGTGTATCAGCTGTAGAAAGTCCAGACTGAGGTGCCACTGTGTTGTTTGAGCCATAGATAGCAGCTGCGCAGCCAAGCAATACACCACACACGATGAATGTCTGTATTACATTTTTCACTTCCTTGACACCAATGTTTACTGCTGCCTGCTGGTTGTTTGCAAGTAACTTTGCCCTTCTACCAGCCACTGTAAAATATGAATAAACCACAAAAATTCCCACGGCAATTGCCAATACAATAAGGATGTAAGGCATTCTACCAAAAACTGTAAGCTTTGTGTTGCTCATCATATTCAGTCCCTGTGCATCAAATACAAGGTAGGTAATTGACTCGTATAAAAGTGCCACACCTATTGTACAAATCATAATTGGTAAACGTCCCACAATATATATAAAGCTTGTGAAGGTACACAAGATAACACCAAAAATGATGCATAACAATAAATACGCTATTGGGCCTGCATTAATTTTTAATACAATGTTTCCAGCTAAAATCGCCGTCAATACCATTGTTGCACCGCCAGAAAAATCAAATCGTCCGTTTTTTACCTGAAGCCAGATAGCCAGGGCAGCCACACCTGTCATAGAAGTGTTCACAATTACGGTACGCCACATATCAGCTGTCAATCCATAGTAGGTAATGCCCCTGCTTCTAGTGAGGATGAACATTACCACATATATAACCAGTGGAAATAATATGGTTAGAAAAAATCTTTTTATAAAATCAAATGCTTTATTTGTATTCATTTTGCTGCTCCATTTATTGCATCCTGCTGACAAGCAATAAATGTGTCAGCAAGATGTCAAGCTTTTAAAATTTACTATTAAAGGGCATCTACACCAAGGTGCTGTAAGCTCTCCACAAGATTTGCATAGGTTGCATCTGGGTTGTATGATGCACACATATTTACAATATCTTCACCTGTAATGAGGGCGTCTGCATAGTCTGCTGAGTAGTACAAAGAGTTCTCCTTTACCTTTGCCATATCCTCGTCGCTTAAAATGATGATTGGCTGGCAGTCTACACGCTCTGCCTCTGGCAAATCACTGTAAACAGTTCCGTTTAACTTATCAATGAGTAAGCAAAGTGGATATGCAATTGCTTCTGGTGCTGAACACATTGTTCCCTTGTAGCATCCGTTTCCTGATGAACCAAAGTTTTCTACATCCTCTGTTGCCTCAAAACCAGTGGTGTAAAGAGCTATGTCTGTGCGACCTGCTGCAACCATCTGTGGGTATACAAATGATGCGCCAGCTGCAACTGAAAACAAACAGTCAATATCAGAATTTTCACTGAAATATGTAGCATCTATTGGAGCAAAATTTAACACTGTAGGCTCTTTTACTTCAATCTTTTCTTCTGCTGTTTCGTTGTACTCCTCTATTTTTGCTGTAAATTCCTTTGCAACTTCTGTCTGATTTGGATATGCATAGTCAGGGAAAATAACAATGCCCACTGATTTGTAGCCATTCTCAATAACCTGCTCAGCTACCATGTCTGCATAAGGAGATGCATCAGCCCATCCATCACAAACTGTACCAAGGAAATACTCATTTTCAAATACCTGCTCATGTGCTGTAAACATTGACTGGTTGTAATCGCATAGGAAGCCTGCCACATACACACCAGCTGCCTGGCATTCTTCTATAATAGAAGTAGTACCCATATCAGCTGTTAAAATAAGACCTTCGCAGCCTGATGAAATAAGGTTTTGCACCTCTGTGAGGTTTGTAGCTTCATCATATGTAGAAAGTGTAGTATATACAAATTCGCAATCAACAGTGTCAGAAATACCAGCAAGGTAAGCTTTTATAGCTTCTACAGACTTACCAGAATCTGTGTAAAGACCTACACCAATCTTGTGATGCTTTGTTGCTGTGGTAGACTCAGATCCTCCCTCAGTGCTTGCACTGCCTCCTGTAGAACCACTTCCTGAACCACAACCTACTAATAGTGATAAACTCATTGCTGCAGCAAGTCCTAAAGCTGCTGCCTTTTTCAAATTAATCATTTTTCTTCCTCCTTAAAATGAATCCCTTTTATAAAAACCCCTTTGGGATTTTTTCACATTTAATTGTTACCTAGGCAATACTCCATCTTTTTTACGGCAGGTAATAAGGATAACCGCAATAAATACAATCGCCTTTATGATATACACCATTTTTGTATCAACTCCTGATAAAATCAGTCCGTTTGAAAGAATCACGTATGTGAAAGAACCAATCAATGCACTTGAAATCTTAGATTTCATTCCACCTGACAATGGCATTCCACCTAAAAGCAGTGCCACCATTATGTCCATGGCATATCCCATGCCAGTGCCTTTTCCTGCTGCACCTGTTCTGGCTGTGAGTAAAAATGCTCCTAAGGCAACGGTTACTCCGAAGAATGCGTATGCCAAAACCTTCCATTTTGTTGTGCTGATTCCTGAATATTCTGTAGCTCTTTCATTAGCTCCAATTGATTTTGTTATTTCCCCAAGTGGAGTATATTTATATAGATATATGGCGATAATTGCCACTACTATAATCATTGCAACCATAAAGCCTGTGTTTTTAAAGAAGGATATGTCCACATTTATTGAAACACTGTTTAAGGCAAGCTTTTCCATTATGAGAGCCTGTACTCCACCGAATATTGACATCAAAAATATTGAGGTAACAATAGAGGGAAGCCCTAGCATAACAGCCACATAACCATTGATGAATCCACACACCAAAGCCAAGGCTAATATAACTAAAAATGCCAACAGGATTGAACCAGTGCTGTTTGCTATCAGAATGCACAATATACTATAAACACCTACCTGGGCACTGACACTGATGTCCATATAGCCCATGGAATACACAAACATTGCTCCCAAGGATAACACTGCATACACACAAACCGCCTGAATCAGTATTCTTAGGTTGTAGGGTGAAAATAAATTCCCACCACTTAGTATCGCAAATACGATAATACATAATACTAATCCGCCATAACTGAGCAAATCAGAGGCGTGACTGGAAGCCCATTCCTTATTAAATTTTTTCAACATCTCGCCCTCCTAAATCATATACTCAATAACATCTGTCTCAGACAAATCTTTATTTCTGGTAAACTCTTTTGCAATTTTGCTGTCCTTCATAACAATGAGTCTATCTGCCATACCAATGATTTCTGCCATTTCCTCGCTTATCATGAGAATGGCTTTTCCATCCTTTTTCATCTGCATAATCAGCTCATACATAGCCTGCTTTACACCTATATCAACACCTCTGGTAGGACAGTCCATGATGATAATTTCAGACCCCTTTGCTATCCACTTTGCAAATGAAACCTTCTGTTTATTTCCACCTGACAATGTGCTGACCCACTGTTTGCCGTTTTGGCATTTTATTTCCAGAAGCTTTATCTGCTCATCAGACATATTCTTTTTCTTTTTAGGTGACAGAAATGAAGCTGTGGTTAAATCTCCCAGCGAAGGAAGAACTATATTGTCTTCGATTGGACCTTGTAAAATAACTGCTTCTGTGTCTCTGTTCTTTGATATATATCCGATTTTTTTAGCAACTGCATCCTTGGCTGAAAGGACTTCCAAGCCATGTGCTTTTACATGACCCTTGTCCACTTCTTCCATTCCAAATGCCATCCTGCCCACCTCGTGCATGCCACAGCCTGATAGTCCTCCCAGTCCTACTATTTCTCCCTTATGAAGCTCTAGGGAAAAATCTATTACATTAGGACCGCTTACATTTTTAAACTCCAGCACCACTTCCTTATCACAGCTTGGATCGAAGTCTGAACGGTACATTTTGTCACCAATGTCCCTTCCTACCATAAGCTGTCTGATGGTTCCTACTGCATTTGCATCCTTTATTTCCTGGCTGGTGATGCAGCCTCTTATTTCTCCGTCTCGAAGAACCGTTAATATGGTGCATTTTTCCAGAATTTCATCCATATCATGGGATATAAATATTACTGCTTTATCCTTTGCCACCAAATCATCCACAATCTTGTACAGGATTTCTCTTCCTTCTAATGAAAGAGCTGTGGTGGTTTCGTCTACCACAAGGATTTCAGTTTCATCTGTGACAGCTCTTGCTATCTCAACCAGCTTTCTGTCCTCAAATCCAAACTTGTCTATCGGGTCTTTGCCTCTCATGTGCTTTATACCAAATTTATCCAGCACCACATCAGCATCCCTATTCATCCGCTTTTTATCTACTATTCCAAAACGTGAATATTCGTCTTCCTTTCCAGCAAATATGTTTTCTGCAACTGTACAACCTCCAATAGTGTTTGCTTCCTGTAAAATCATGGAAATACCATTGTGTTGTGCCTCTATCATGGAAGATGGATTCCAGGGTTGACCTTTAAAGAACATCTCTCCTGAAGTCTTAGGCTGCATTCCTGCTGCGATTGAAGTTATAGTGGATTTTCCGCTTCCGTTTTCCCCTACAAGACCATGAACCTCGCCTCGACATATTTTCAGGTCTACATTTTTTAGGGCTGTGATTATTCCATAGTTTTTACACATGCCCTTCACTTCAAGTAATACTTCACCCATAGTTATCTCCTCATTTGAAATCTTGTTTTGTGATATTTGGGAGTATAGCAAAAAGATTTATAGATTTTGATTTTGGGAATGAAATGTCAAAATATGGAATGAAATGTAACACAACATTTCACAGTTTTGTTATACAATAGTATCAGATAAAGATTGGGGGATTGCGCCCTTATAAAGGAGATTGGTATGTTTCACGCAGCTATATGTGAAGATGAAAAAGATATTGCCACTTATATAGAAAAAACTCTTGCCGCAGAATTTGGGCAGCACAATATATCTGTAGAATTTGATATCTTTAATAATGGGAACAAATTGCTGGAGATGATAGACGAACACTATCATTTTGATATGGTTTTTATGGATATTGAAATGCCGGAAATTGATGGTATCTCTATCTGCAAACAAATCAGACAGACCAATAATGATACCCTTGTGGTGTTCATTTCCAACAAGGACGAGCTGGTGTTTTCCACATTTGAGGTTCAGCCCTTTAGATTTATCAGAAAAAGTCATTATGACAGCTTGCTGCCTGAGTTGGTAAATGCCCTGGATACAGAACTGCAAAGACGAAATCCTACCATAATTAAAATTGTAGAGCCACGTTCAAAGGATATCTATTCCTTTGACGTAAATAAAATAGCCTACATAGAAGCCCAAGGGAAAAACTGCATTATTCACAGTATAGGGGATTCAACAGAAATAAAAATCTTGCTTTCAGAAATTGAGACACTCCTTGCCGACTATGAATTTATCAAACCCCACCGCAGCTATATTGTAAACTACAAATATATTTCCACCATCACCAAATCCACTTTAGAGCTGACAAACGGCGAGAATATTCCTATCAGTAGAAATCGCGTGGATGAAGTAAAACACGAATTTATCAAGTATACAAACAGGAGCTGATTTATGTCTATAGCAAATATCATCTACAATTATTATGACAACCTTAGCAGTCTTATATATATCATAATCTTTTTAAATATGATGGACATTCTATTTAAAAAGAAAAGTAATGTGAGCAACTTGCTTTACTACGGTTCCACAATCGTGACATTTTGCCTGATATATTACTATGCAGAATACTATTACGACGATATAGTGGTGCCCTACTATATCTATTTTATCACCCTTATGACAGTCACTCTTATAGCCATAGTGATATTTTTAGAGGGCTCCATCGAACAAAAGCTGATTTACTATCTGTATTATTTCACTGTGTTTAAAGGAGTAGTTTTTTTCCTGGGTGGAGTGGTTTACTCAAGAGAGCCAGTTATGGCTATAAATGTGTATAGAATTATAAATATTTCCACCACAATCATCCCAATCATTGTCCTGATATTTTTTAGGAAGTTCTGCTTGAAATACCAGTTGCACACAGCACTGGCATACCTGAAATCATCTCAGATTGTCCTGATGCTTTACTGCCCGTTTTCACTTTTTGCTTCCTTTCAGCTGGCAGACCCTTCATTAAACATACCCTACTATATATATATTTCTGCATCATCTGTTTTGCTGGTTATCAATGTGCCTATTTTCTATTATATATTTGCAAAAATAGGTGAAAGTAATGAAGCACGTATAACTATGGGTATAGCCCTTGCTGAAACTTCTCAGCAACTGTCCAGATATAGATACAGTGTCATCATGGAGGAGACAGCCAGAAAAGAAAGACATGAGCTAAAAAATAAATATTTCTATATTCAAACACTGC
Source organism: uncultured Pseudobutyrivibrio sp. (assembly GCA_946548305.1). Classification (GTDB taxonomy): domain Bacteria; phylum Bacillota; class Clostridia; order Lachnospirales; family Lachnospiraceae; genus Pseudobutyrivibrio. The sequence continues at coordinate 26,432 of CAMNPQ010000002.1, read as the reverse complement.
TAAAGGAAAATAAGCTAGATGTGTTAGACAACTTTTTGACAGAACACATCGGGGAACTGAGTGTAAGCGACACCGCCATCCACACAGGCAACAGCCTCATAGACTACATTCTAAGCAGCAAGCTCGCCCTTGCAAAAAAGCACAATATAAAGACCTACTCGGAAATACTAATTCCAGAAAACCTGAATATAAATGAAGAATATTTCTGCACGGTGCTACTAAACCTTTTTGACAACGCCATTGAAGCCAGTGTAAAGGAAGAAAAACCCGACATTCAGATATTCCTCAATATAAAAAATAAGTATTTGGTTTTCTGTATAAAAAATAAAGTGTCTTTTGATGTGTTTGGGAAAAATCCTGATTTAAAGACCTCTAAGGCTGACAAAGACTCCCATGGACTTGGTATGAAAATCATAAGAAGAGCCGTAAAAAAATCCGACGGAATATTCGATACCTCAATGGAAAGCGGATATTTTACAGCCACGGCAATGTTTCCACTACTATAATAAAAAAATCCCTGGTTACGCTCACAAGCATTTGCAAATATACAACAAAATCCCTTGTAATTAGCAAGCTATATATATTCTTTAGGGAAACAATTCTTGATTTTCGAAGAAAATCGAGAACATGACGAGCCCATTGCGTTAGCAATTTGCATGGGCGAGTATCCCGTATGCTGAGCGTAGAATATATATGCTTGTTAATGTAACAAGGGATTTTTGTATATTTTTGATTTTTTATTTACATATGTCTAATAAATCTTTGAAGCTGTTCATCTTGTAGGTTACGTTTGGATGTTCGGTGGCTTCTCCAAGACCTGCGCTCTTAAAGCCGCCATCAAACGCAGCCTGAATGCCTGCTTTAGCATCCTCCACAACAAGGCAATCAGCTGGTGATTCGCTAATAAATTCAGCAGCCTTCAAAAATACCTCTGGGTCTGGCTTTGATTTGGTGATATTTGTTCCATCAGAAATGGCATCAAAGAAATCACCTAGACCAATCTGACCTAAAATCATTTTTGTGTTTTTGCTAGAAGAACCAATAGCAAGCTTGTAGCCACGATTTCTAAGCTCCTCTAAAGTGCTTTTGACCTCAGGGGATAAATCAGAAGGACTCATTTCCTTTAGAAGCTCTACATAAGTGGCATTTTTTTCTGCTGCCATTGCCTCTTTCTCAGCATCTGTGTACTGCTTGTCAGCTCTCTCTAAAATGATTTCCAGACTATCCATTCTAGAAACGCCCCTTAATCTATTATTGATTTCCTCATCAAAATATATTCCATTTTTATCTGCAAGTTTTTTCCATGCTATGTAATGATATTTGTCTGTAAAACAAATGACTCCATCTAAATCAAATATTACTGCTTTCATAAATCCTTTTCCTTTCGATTGAAAAATTTCACAAACAAGATTTACTAAATTATACAAAAATAAAGGCGATTTATTCAACCAAATAAACCGCCTTTTTTTAATCTAATTTCTCATTTTTTTCAGAACCGCTTCTCTAAATCCTAATATTACATAAATCCTAAGCTCTTTACATCTAAGCTACCGTTTCCAGTAAAGCTAAGATAAAGGGCTTTTTCTTTGCCTATAATTTCTACAGGAATACGAATTAAGTGCCATGAATTCGTATTTACGTTAATTGATGTTTTACCAAAAAGCTCTTTTCCATCTAAGTCACCAGTAGCTTCTATGACACCACCAAACTCTCCTCTGACTTCTACCAAAAGCTCCAAAGCCTTGTTGTCAAAGTCAAAGTATTTGTAACCAAGAACTGTTCCATCCTCTACGGAAGTAATAAAGGTGACATTCTGCTCTTGTGTCATTCTTGTCTGCTTTGCCATAATTGGATCATTAAAATCGATATGTGCCATAGTTGTGGCTGAAGTAATATGACAAGCAATTCCAGCTGGATAAATACCGCTACCTGCTAAAGCACCACCGTTTAGACCACAGCTTGTCATGGATACCTGCTTGATACTGCCATCTGGTTCAATCTGGATTTTATCAGCACAGCCCTGTCTTGAAAACTCATTTCCATCTGTACAACGGTGATAAAAAATGTAATATCCATCAGAAAGTTTTGCTATTCCACCATGATTATTACTCAATGTATAGGTAGGTTTATCATTTCCATCTAAGCCGATATTTCCATTTGATATAATGATTCCACCATATTTAAAATCTCTGTCTGGCTTGTCTGAAATAGCATAACACAGCTCATGGCTTTTATGACTGCTATAGACAAAATAGTATTTTCCATTTATCTTGCGAATAGATGAAGCCTCAAAAAATGCGTGACCTTCAAAGCCTGTACCATCAGAGGTCTTTCCACTTGGAATCAAAGGACGTGGTTCTTCCTTCATGGTTATCATATCAGAGTCTAGTTCTGCCACCTGAGAATTTATTTCAAACTTTACATTCTTTAAGACATTAATAGTCTTTTGAATTGCAGGTGGCAGCTTTGCTATCTCATCATCAGAAAGCTTTGGTAATTCCATCTCCTTTTCGCAAGCTGGAGCAAATCCCCAATATAAATATACCCTTCCATCATCATCTGTAAGCACTGCAGGGTCAAATGGCATGTGATCGTTAAGTGTTTTTCCACCATATAAATTATCAGGATATTTGACATGTCCATAGTACTCAAATGGACCGGCAGGGCTGTCACTGACAGCCACGCCTATTTCTGGATAGAATGAAAAACAATAATATAGATAATATCTTCCATCTGGTCCTTTTGTAACATCTGGTGCCCACAGTTGCATGGCACCATCTGAATTTGATGGATCCTGATTCTTTCTGTAAATTACCCCTTCATATCTCCAATTCTTTGGATTGTCTACAGGGGCTGACCATGTAACATAATCTTCCTCACAATATGCCTTGCCCTTAGATTTATCGTGACTTCCGTATATATAAATTCGTCCGTCAAATACGTGGGGCTCTCCGTCCGGCACATATTCTGTTAGTGGTAAATACGGATTGAAAACCTGCTCCATTATTTTATTCCTCCTATTTTGTAGCAAGCCACTCGTCAAGCTGAGCCTGTTTTGCTTTCATTACATCTTCAAGACCAGCTGCATAAAGTGCCTCATTTAAAGCATCTAAAGTTTCCTGTACTCCCTTTGAACCAGCTGAGCCAGTTTCAAGTGTTGCCCTGTAGGTTTCATAAGCATTTGTAAGGGCGGTAACCTCTGTTGAATAATCTGAACTATCCCACATGAAACCGTAGGTTGTTGGATAATAAGCCCAATCGTTATGAGCCTTTAATAAATCCCAATAATCAGCTGACTTTGTGCCATCATTCCATACATAAGACTGGAACTGATTTCCAAGCTCCCAGCCTGTGTTCTGGTGATATTTGTAATTGCTTCCATCTTCACCATCTACAAAAAAGGCTGTGCCATCCTCAAGAACCTGATAGTTTGTACCTTCAATACCGTACTGCCACATATTGTATACAGTAGGGTCTGAATATAATGCTGAGATGAATTTAAATGCCATCTCAGGATCCTTTGAATTGTTTGCAATACCAGTATCAATAAATGAAATATTTGTTGTTGAAAGATATCCCTGGTCTGATGGGTTAATGTACAGGCAATAGCACTTGCAGCCGTTTGCAGAATTTGCTTCTGATAAAAATCCTGGCTTGATAGCAGTTGCATAAGAGAAGGTGTTGCCAGCCTTCATCATGGTAGCTGTACCCTGAGTATCGGTAGCTGCATCTGGATAAATATATCCCTTGTCATACCAATCTGCCACCATTGTAACATAGTTTTTATACTGCTCTGTTTCAAACATATTTACAACAGTAGTATTTTCTCTATCTTCACCTAAATCAATTACACCAAAGCTGTCTACCAAAGTATCAAATTCAACAAATCTATTCTGCTGAGATGAGTTGTACAAATACAGTGGATACATTTCTGGATGAGCTTCCTTTACAGCTGCAAAGATTTCCTCTGCCTCTTCCCATCTGATAGAAGTGCCTGTGTATGTGTCAGAATTTTCTGCATCAAGGTTGTATTTTTCTGTAAGTCCCAGCTCATCGCAGATGTCTGCTCTCATGCAAAGACCACCAAGCTCAACAGATTCCTTGTTAGCTGGGAAACCAAACAATACACCGTTTACACTACCAACCTTTGCTGTCTCCTCACTTCCAAGAGCCTCAACAATTTTCTGTCCATCCTCTGTTTGAAGCAAATCTGTCATATCGTATATTCCACCCATATTTACCCAGCTTGGAGCATAGTTATACATGATTGGAATTACATCTAACTCATCACCACCTGAAAGCATAAGCTGTGTGGTAGTCTGATAATCTGCAAATGATACTGGAAGGAATTCCACCTCCATCTGATAATTCTCTCTTAGATAATCATTCATTGCATCCTGCACAGCTGTTGTGGCAGCATCATCCTGATCATAGAATTCAATATATTCAAATACTAAGTGATAAGGATTGTCTGATGTGTACTCCCCATAAGATGTAGTTGTAACCCCATCTGCACTGACAGCTCCTGTAGTGGATGCCCCACTGCTTGAACCTTTGTCGCTTCCGCATCCTGCCAACATACCAGCAGCCATGGATGCACACAAAATTGCACTAATTATCTTCTTTTTCATTTTTCTCCTCCTATTTTTAAATTATATCTTAAGTAGGCTTCGCCCACTAGAACGCTGCTCGCATTCATATTATATGTAGGCTTCGCCTACTAGAACGCTGCGAGATACCCTTCGGGTATCTGCTCGCATTCATATCCTATCCCTTAACACCTCCCAGGGTTAATCCCTTGGAATAATATTTCTGGAAGAATGGGAATATCAGCATTATTGGCAGTATTGCCACAAATGCAATCGCCATCTGAATAGCTGTAGATGGTATTGTTGCAGCCGCACTTGTTACATTGGAATTTGTGCTGGATGCCAAATATTGAATATTGCTAACCATCTGATTAAGTAGGTTTTGCACATTATACATATCCTTGTTTCTGGTGATATAGTACAGTCCGTTTGTCCAGTCATTCCAATAGGTAAGTCCTGCAAAGGTTCCCATTGTTACAAGTATTGGTTTTCCCAGTGGAAGTACTATTTTTCTAAATATCTCAAACTGGGTAGCTCCGTCAATTTCAGCAGCCTCATACAAGGATTCTGGAATGCTTGTAGTAAAATATGTTCTAATCATCATTACATTCCATGCGCTTACAAGGAAATTTGGTAAAAGCTGAGCCCAAATCGTATCCTTTACACCCAGTGAAGACCAAAGCAGATATGAAGGAACTATTCCTCCATTGAACAGCATTGTAAAAAACACATAAAAGTTTAATGCCTTTCTGCCTGGTAGCTTTTTCACTGATAAAGTGTATGCCATCATTGCTGATAAAAATACATTTATAATTGTGCCTAGTGCCGTAACTACAATACTTACACCGTAGGCCTTTAGAATTTTTTGTCCAGACTGAATAATGTATGTGTATGCTGCCAGTGAAAACTTCTTAGGGAAGAAGGAATATCCATTTGCAACAAGTGTATTTTCATCTGTTATGGATGACATCAAAAGCAGTATAAATGGTAGCACTATAAGTAAGGTCCATATTATCATTACTGCATTTGACAGCACCTGATATTTTGAAAAAGGTTTTTCTCTCATTTTTATATTTCCCCCTAGAACAAAGCATTTTCTTCACTGATTTTTCTTACAACCCAGTTTGCAACAATGACTAATATAAAGCCAATGATTGACTGGTAGAAACCCGCTGCTGCTGACATTCCGATATTTGACTGTTCCATCAATCCTCTGTACACGTAGGTATCAATAACATTGGTTGTGGCATATATAGCACCTGAATTTCTAGGTACCTGATAGAACAATCCAAAATCAGAATAGAAAATTCTTCCAATACTCATAAGGGTAAGAGTGATAATGGTTGGTATCAATGATGGAAGGGTAATGGCTTTTATCTGTTGCCATTTGGTTGCTCCGTCTAAGGATGCCGCCTCATACAAGGAAGGGTCTATACCATTGATGGCTGAAATATAAATCAAGCAGCCATACCCCACACCTTTCCAGGTATTAGTAAAAATCAGTATAAATGGCCACACCTTCGGGTCTGAATACCAGTTAACCGGATCCACCCCTATGGCCGGTAAAATGGATTTGTTTAATATACCATTTGACTGACTGCAAAACGCAAATACGATATATCCTAAAATTACGGCACTCATCAGATATGGAAACAATATTGCACTCTGATAAGTTTTTTGAAGCTTTTTATTTATTGCATCGCAGATAAAAATTGCAAATATGATTCCAAGAAGAGTATTTAGAATAATAAATATCACATTGTACAATATGGTGTTTCTTGTGATGATGAATGCATCAGGTGTTGCAAATAAAAACTTGAAGTTTTTCAGACCTGACCATGCACTTCCCCAAAGTCCGTCCCTCACATTGTACTGCTTGAACGCTACCACAATACCTGCCATAGGAATGTAATTGTTAATGAGCAAGTACAAACCACCTGGTACAAACATAAGGTATAGTGGCAAATATCTTTTGATTTTTTTCATTTCCACTTTCATATATAACCTCCCAGCAGAGCTTTTAAATGAGTTTCTCGCTCCTTGTGGAATTATAATAACGAAAAAGAGGCAGATGCCTCTGCCTCTTTTCTGATTTAGATTTGTCATTTTCCGACTTGGTATTTTTACGACTTTTTTGTTGAAAATCAAAAGCTTAAGATTTTCTAAATTCCTGTGGTGTCATTCCTGTGTACTTTTTAAAAGCTTTAGAAAAATGGGAAAAATTGTCATAGCCCGCCTTAGATGCCACCACACTCACTGGAAGTTTTGTTTTTACCAATGTGGTTTTGGCAGTTTCCATTCTAATCATAACCTCATAGTCTTTGTAGGTATAGCCTGTATATTTTTTGAATTCTCTAGTAAAATAATCTTCATTTAAGTGGACATATTCCGCCACTTCCGTTCTGGTAATGCCATTGGTGATATTGGCTCTGATGTAGTCTTCTGCCTTTCGAATACGTTCCACATTATCCACAATGCCATAATCTTCAGGGGCAATTTCCCAATGAACACCCTGCGCTGGATTTGTATTTGCTTCCTTTCTTCTTCTCAGTTCTTTGAAGCTTTCATCGCTATAATCCACCAGCTCATGCTTTTTAGGATATAACGCTATTTTAAAATCCATCCTTTCATTGATGAAATTACAGAACTTTTCTATTCCAGAGCACCATGCATCCACAGGGATTTTAGATACTTCGGAAACACCTATGGCAAGATAATTTTGCTCATCATGTTTGGAAAGCATAATAGCCAGACCATATTCCTCAAAAATCTCTTCCAGGACATTTCGAAAAACAAGCTTTAGCAAATTCTCATCCCATTTATTTTGTTTTGACTCAAATCTAAGGATATTTATATATACTGGATGAAAGACCGGCTGCTTGAGGCTGGTGAAAAAAGTCTTTTTCATTTTTTCATAAATGTCCTCTGCCTCATTTGTTTCGCCCATGGATGCTTTTAAAATAAAAAGCTCCATCAAAGAATCCCTCTGTTCTTCTATTATTTCAGTGGCTTTTTCGAGTCTGTATATCCTCTCCTTTTTATTTGACTCAATCACAGCTTTTTCTATTACGACCTTCACATCCTCGTATCTTGCCGGCTGTAATATGTAGTCAAAGCCTCCCATCTGAATTGCCTCCCTGGCATAGGAAAAATCAGCATGGCTGGTAAGAAATATTCCTACAATATCTGGAAATTTTTCCTTCATCCACCGAAATAGGGATATACCATCCTCCTCTGGCATTTCAATATCAGTAAGGAGAATATCCACATCAAAATTAAGCATCACCAATCTGGCTTCCATAGCACTGTATGCTACGTAGACTTCATCAACGCCTATGCTTTTATAATCGATTCCATTTGCAAAGCTGTCTGCAACAGCTTTCTGGTCATCTACAATAAGAATATTCATACCCATTTCCTTATCTACTACTTAAATGGCAAAAATAAATTGCTGACGGCACCGTTGTCATTTTCAAAAATCCACTCAAAATCATTAGAATATATGAGACGACATCTCCTAAGCAGATTGTTGATTCCCACATGGCTGCTTCCTTCTGTTGGCTCGCAATTAATAGTTTCCAATGTGTCTTCTGGATATCCCTCCCCATTGTCTCTAATGTATAAATCCAAAATAGGACCATTTTCACTTTCCAATTCGTTTACTGAAATATATACAATGACTTCGGAATTGGTATTTCCCAGTTTCACATATTTAAAACTGTTTTCAACAAAAGTCTGCATACACAGATTTGGTATCTGCCAGTCTTTTCTATTTACATTTACCTGCCACTCTATTTTTATAGGTCGGTCTATCATCTCCTGCTGTAACAACACATAATTGTTTACATAATCGATTTCAGACTGAAGTGGCACCAGTTCCTTTTCCACATTAAGCAAATATCTCAAATGCCGTGACAAATGTATAATAACATCCTGGATTTTTTTCATGTCATTATTCATTGCCATAACATTCAAGGTCTTTAATCCATTTAGGTAAAAATGGGGCTTTAATTGCAGTGATAAATATTGCATTTTAGCCCTTTGGGAATCAAGCTCCTTCTCATATGCCACCATTTTTTGCTTTTCTATTTCATCAATCATGTGGTCTGTGGTATCAATCACCGTCTGTATCTCTGAAAATCTTGATTTCGATAATATTTTTGTGTCCAGCTGCCCATTACCGATTCTATTCATATCTTCAATAAGCTGATTTAGAGGATTAAGCAACTGTTTTTTCATATGGCTATAGAAGAATAATGTAACGAGAAGTGTGGCTATTGTAGCTAACACTAGAATAATCTGTTGGAGATTAATCAGTGTCAAAAAATTTATCGGGACAGCTACTACTAAAGTTAAATCACTGCCATCTATACGCTTTTTATAGATACTATAACCACCAAATATGTCCGTGTTAGCTGTGCTAATGCCAGAAAATGCCTTAACTACATCCTCATCCCCCAGGATTTTCTCCCCATTAATCAAAAATGTTAAAGAATCCTTTATGTTCACCTGCTCTAACAGATAATCTTCTATCTCCGATACAAGGTAGAATTCGCAAAGTGCTATATTTCCATAATGATACAGACACATGGCGTAATTGTGATTTCCAACATGCTTGAAATACCAGTCGTGCATTGGAGTAGTGCCATTTGCCACAGCATAGGCTATCTCCTTTATTTTTTCTATTTCGTCTACATCAAAATCCTTTTGGTCAAAATAGTATCTTTTACTTTCAAAATTATCATAAAAAACTATATAGCCAACAGTCTTTTTTTTCATTTTTTGTAGAGTCATAAGCCTGTCAGTCAAATTATAAATGGCAGTCATACTGTCAAGACCTGTTGAAGACTGTAGGATTTTAAAATTCTCATCATAGGAGTATATATCATACATCTCAGAATTAATATTGCTCAAGGATGTTGATATACTGTCACAGCTTTCATACAAATATGAGTTTATTTTCGCCTTTATAGAATTCTGATATTGAACAAAGGAATAACCACTTAAAATGGCAAGAAAAGCTATTATTATCGTAGATACGATAATAACAGCCATTCTTAGTACCTGTTGTAATGAAATCTTTTTCATATGCTTTCTACTACACAAAAATCCTGAACATCTTTATTATCTTCTAAGCTTACACAGACTTTTATAGAACCTGAAGAGCCTGTGCTTCTAATAACAGCCATTGCCCTGCCCCTGTAAGTTTTGCAGCTGTGAGAAGTATAATTTTCATTTGTTATTGGGTTTGAAGAACCAAGTCCTTGCAATTGACCTGCGCCTTCCACCTTTATAACTATGTTTCTATCATCACATTGTACTATTTTTTCATTCTCATCCACAAGCTCTATATTTATATATGCAAGGCTGTGAATATCAGCCTGCACCTTCTGCTTTTCCGGAGTGATTCTTACTTTTTTTACACCATCTGTGGTACTTAAGTTACTACGGGAAATCTCACTGTTATTTTTGTAGCTTACGGCTGTAATAGTTCCAGGTTGATAAACTGTGTCAAATACAAAGCTTAAAGGCATATCCTCCACTGCAAGGCTTTCTCCTGCTTTTTTTCTGCCCACTGATTTACCGTTTAAAATGAGTTCCACCTCATCAGCGCATGAAAATACCACAAGCCTTATTGGCTTATTCTCATAGCCGTCCCAATTCCACCTTGTAGATACATCTGTAAAGCCCCACATACTTACTATTTCTGTCAATCCATAATTTGCAGGATTGTAAGCGAAAAGATAGGTTGCCTCATCCCCCCAAACAACTCTTCTATAAAATCCCTGTGGCAGTATATTTCCATTTATATCCACATCAGCATCATTTGCAAGACGCCAAGGATATTCGGATGTGTGAGACATAAGGGCAAATGGACCAGCCTTAAGCCTAGGATCTGAGTCCTCAACAAAGACTGTCTTTCCTATTCCCGCTTCTCCAATATAATCATAGGCTGTCCAGGTAAAATCTCCAATAACATAATCACAGCTTTTTACCATCGGCCATCTTTTTCCTATTTCTTTTGGATAGTTTTCCGAACCGAGAATAACTCTTTCAGGATACAGCTCATGATCCTTAGGGTATTTATCCTCCATATAGTTGTAGCCTACTATATCAAGACCATTAGTAAAGCCTTCGGAATAGTTTTCCCAGGATAAATCCTCTGACCCGAAATCCACATTCTGAATCCCTGCTGCCTCATTGCTCATAAGACTTTGCATTCTTTTAATGTCTTGCTCTGTCAGCTCATCATCCAGACCACTCCAGAAAGAACATATTCCATTTGAAATAGGACGACTGCTATCCAGATTTCTCACATGGTTTACAAGACGTGTTGCCACAGTGTATCCATTGTTTAATCCACCTCTTTCTGGAATTTCATTTCCCGTCGACCAGATGATAACTGAAGGATGTGTTCTATCTCTTTTTACAAAGGCAGTCAAATCCTTCTGCCAGTCTGTCTCAAAAAACATATTATAATCACCTGGCTGCTTCATTATTCCCCATGTGTCAAAGGCTTCATCAAAAACATAGATACCCAGCCTGTCACATGCTTCCAAGAAAACTGATGATGGTGGGTTATGGGTGGTTCTTACTGCGTTGAAGCCCTGTGACTTCAATATAGAAAGCTTTCTATACTCTGCCTCATACAGTGAAATTGCTCCTAATATTCCATTGTCATGGTGCAGGCATCCACCCTTTAGCTTTACTGTTTTTCCATTTATTCTCAGCCCATGTGTAGCCTCAGCTGTAATGGTTCTGATTCCAAATATAGTGCTGCTTTCATCCACAGAACCATTACTTATTTCTATGTGATGAGTTCTAAATTCTCCTAAATCCTTTACTCTGGCATGTACCCTATATAAATTAGGGGATTGTGTATCCCAAAGCTTTGCATTTTCAAGAGTAACAGGAATATATGCAACTTCCTTGCTGTTAGGATTTATCTGGATTTTACTTTGGCGATGTACCAGTATATCCTCTTTTCCATCCTCAGTAAGCCATACTTCAACCATAGCAAGTCTGTTGGTGTTCATTTTGTTTTCAATCTCAATTTCAGTTTTTAAATACGCAATAATTCCACCCTCTGATTTTTCCTCAATGTGGTTCGTATATGCGTATATTCCATCATTTACAATATGCAGCAAAGCACCGTGTAACACTTCCACACTTCTAAATATACCTGCTCCTGAATACCATCTGCTATTTGGTTGCATACTAGGATTTACTGTAATGGTTATCCTATTGTCCCTGCCGTAGTAAATAAATGGTGTAATGTCCACCACAAAAGGCGCATAACCATAATGCTGAAGTGCAGCCTTACATCCATTCACATCCACTGTGGCATTCATCATCACACCATCAAAATGAAGGTATACTGTTTCACCTTCCCAGCTTTCTGGTATCTCTATTTTCTTGGTGTAATATGCAACACCTGCTGTATAATACCCACTGGCTGGTCCAGCTGGCGCATCAGGTCTCACGTCAGTCTCTATCATATAATCATGGGGTAAATTTACCACTTTAGCTTCATCCTCTCCTAAGATAGCACTCATACCGCCATAAATCCCATGATTAAATTTCCAATTGCTGTCTATATTTATCCTTTTCATTTGTTCCCTCCATGTCATGACTTCTTGCTGACTTAACAATGAAATTGTCAGCAAGAATCCTGCTTTGCAGGACAACTTTTCCATTACATGTAAAAGTTGGTCAGATACGATTTCCGTTTTTCCGATGAAAAACAAAAATCTATACAATATATGATGATTTTACCACCAAATAAGTTGTACTTATCCGATATATTTTATTCAAATTAAGACTAAAAAACACCCTACATAGTGATGGTATTCACTAGTAGGGTGAAGCCTTTAAGCCAATTCTAATATCATACTCAGTACTCTTTTTCCTGTTGCCTGCAGATGTGCTCTTTCGATTGGATATCTTGCAGAATCATTTCCTACAGAATCAAGCATTTCTGCCTTGTCCTGACGAATGGCTGGCATTGTGATGTCGTTTCCTGCATATACGCAACCAGCTGCACTGCCCTCTGGATGCTTGTGTGTCACATCACCTGTCATAAGGGTGGTTGTCACATACCAGTCGGTCATAACTATACCCTTGAAGCCCCATTCATCTCTAAGGGCATTTGTAATCAGGTCTCTGCTGTTGCAGCTGTGCTCTCCATTAATCAGATTATAAGATGTCATAAGAGCCTTTGGCTGTGACTCTTTCACAGCTATCTCAAATCCCTTTAAGTATATTTCTCTAAGCGCACGTTCGCTTAACATACTGTTAGAACGCATTCTGTTTGTTTCCTGATTGTTGCAGGCAAAATGCTTGATGGTAGTGCCACAGCCTTTGTGCTTTTGCACACCCTTTGTGATAGCAGCAGCCACTTTTCCACTGATAAGAGGATCTTCTGAATAGTATTCAAAATCCCTTCCACATAAAGGTGAACGGTGAATATTAAGTGCTGGTGCAAGCCACAGATGTACGCCAAACATTTCCATTTCTTCACCAACAATATTTCCACATTCTTCTACCACGTCCATATTCCAGCTTTGTGCCAGTTCTGTTCCGATTGGAATGGCTGTGCAGTAGATATAGTTCACTGGTGCATTTTTTTCTTCCTCTGAAGGCTCCTGCTGTGGTGGCAGGAAGCTTGAGTCACCTTCGTCAAGAAAATCTTCCAAACCAGCCAGGGAATTATCCAATCCCTTTGCTTTGCCATCTACAATTTTGTACTGTGTACATACTCTGATTCCTGCAGGTCCATCTGCCATAACAAGTGTTGGAACTCCAAGCTCCTTTAGCTTTGCAGTAGTTTCCCCAGCTGCACCAGCCATTGTTTCTGAGGCTGAGCCAATGATAGAACCCATTCCATCACCTTCTTCAAATTGTCCCAAAGACAAATATGCCAGCTGCTCGTTTGAAAGTCCTGCAACAAAATCATCTAAAAGCTCATGATTTTTAACCACATCAGCCCATGTGACATCTTTTTCACCTGTTATTTCAGAAGGCTCAGGCTGATATTCAAATTCCGTATATACGATACTATCAGCTGAAAGCTCCAGCTTCTTTACTCCCGTTAAATCATCAGCCACTTTTCTTTCATAGACATTGTCCTTGAATTCCAAGCCGTTGCATATATTTTTGTGTTTTGATACAACAACAGTTTTATCTAGTGATACCACTGCTGCAACCCTGGTGTTGTTTGATGCATTTCCAACTCTGACTATGTACTTGCCCTGCTCTAATACAAAAGCTGCCTGTGCCATATCATATGATGACATTGCATCAGCGGCAAATTCAATATTTACAGTGGTAGCTTCTGAAGGTGCCAGTTCCTTGGTCTTGGCAAATGCCACCAGCTCCTGATAAGGCTTATCCAGCTTTCCATCAGGGGCGGTCACGTAAACCTGTACCACTTCCTTGCCAGGCTGCTCTCCAATATTTTTTACCTCAACAGAAACCTGGATTTTGTCCCCTGTTAGACAGGCATCCTTTGGCTCTACCTGAAACTTTGTATATGACAAGCCATAACCGAATGGATAGGTTGGTGTCTTTTGTACTGTGTCGAAATATCTGTAGCCTACATATACACCCTCTGAGTATTTTGTATCATCAGGGTCTGCAAAACCAGCTGTAGAAGGATAGTCAGCAATAGGAGCCCAGGTGGTTGTAAGCTTTCCTGATGGATAAGACTTTCCTGTAATGAGATCTGCTAAGACATTACCAGTTTCCTGTCCAAGCTGTCCCAGCAAAAGCACGTTTTCCACTTCATTTACAGGTGTCAGGTCAATTAATCCACCTACATTCAATACCAAAACAAAGTTTTTATATTTTTCATTTAATGCTTTAATATCCCTTGCCTCAGTATCTGTTAAATTGATATCACCTGCTACAATCTTTCTATCGTCACCCTCACCAGAGTTTCTGGCAAGGACATATACTGCTGTATCAACCTCATAATCAAGTGGCAGCTCATAGTCAGGTTCTGCCATAGTTTTACCCATAGCATACATCATTGCCGGCTGACCAGAAGCTTTTGCCTCTTCCTTTATCTTTGCAACAAAGGCCCCGTGTGCCTTTGCCACAACCTCGTCATAGTCATCAAGCCACTTTTTTGAAACAATCTCTATACCTGCATTTTCTATGCCCTCTTCAGCAGTAATGAAATGACGCACATTTACATCTCCTGAACCTGTACCACCCTTGATTGTGTGTCTGGCACCGCTTCCGAACAATGCCACCTTTTTCAAATTCTTTATTGGCAATAAACCATTGCTTTTAAAAGAAGAGTACACTCTGGACTAAGTGCTCTTACTCTTTTTGCATGTTCCACCTCAAATGGCTGCACGCTGCTATCTGTAATACGTACCATAAAAAAACCTCCTGACATTTATAAATCAAAAAACTAAAACTCATTTTTGACTCTTTTACCATGAGATTATAAATGTCAGGAGGTTAACTTTGTATAATTATTTTTACCTATTTTATATTATATTTACCTGTTTTTCCTGTTTCATCCAAGCTATTCCTATACTCAGTGGGCGACATGCCCATACATTCTTTGAAAATCTTTGTAAAATAGCTTTGGGGAATGAGAGCTATATAATCAGCTATTTCAGCCACACTCTTATCTGAGTATTTCAGCAAATTGCAGGAACGTTCAATTTTTTTTCGCTTGATGTATTCAAATATAGTCATCCCCACTTCTTTCGAAAAAACTCTGGATAAATATGATGGATTCACTCCTATCGTATTTGCGATATCCTCAAGCCTGATTCTTTTAAAAATATTGTGAGCAACATAGTTTTTAACAGCCTCAATATATGGGGAATTCTTTGTCCTTTTGCCCATTAAAATGGTTTTCAATTCTTTCCAGAATTGGCTCTCCAAAGCATCTATCTCACCAATATCCTTTGCCACTGATAATTTCCGCAGAATCACATCATCCAAATTAAAGATTTCTGTTTCGTCTCCCCCTGCTTTCATGGCATACCTGCTGACTATTGCCACGCAGCAAACCAGGTTGTACTCAGCATCTTTAAAATTAGATTCTGATAGAATACTTGCACCATTTTTTATATCAATAAATTCATCGTTAAAAGTGGGAAGCTTTACATTCTCCACATCCATGCCATTTAGAAGTGTATCCACCAGCCTCTCAAAATATTCCTTTTCACGAATATAAGAAAAATGCTGTATTTCCCCATCGGCATTTTCCACCATAGTATCCACAAGCTTTTGCTTCGTTTCTATTTCTATATCACTGCTGCTTGAATCAAATAAATCCTCTTGGTTTAAATCATATTTTTCAAAAATCATCCCGTGGAAAAGAAGTATTAAATCCTTGATTTTAGTCTCGGATAATTTAGGGATTAGCATATTTTCCTTGTCAAGACCAATGCTTTTTAAAAATAAATTCGCCTCATATCTTTCAACCTTTTCATAGGAAAAAGGGCCAACAACTATTTTGATATCATCTGTGATAAATACATAAAAAATAAAATTCTTTACTGGAACTCTATAATATTTCCCCTTTAATGACTCATCGCAAGGATATGTCAGCACATCCTCAAAAAGCATATTTTTTTCATCAGAAAAAGGAGTGATAATCGTCTCATCACTCCATACAATCTGCATAAGCAGTCCATGTATTTTATAACAGTTTTTTACTATGTAATCTGCTCTTGTTTTATCCATGCTTTTCTAATAGTGGATTTAAATTAAATACTTTTTCATGTTTTCAAACACGATTTCATAAGCATCCGACCACATATGAATGCCATCTATGGAAAACTCTTCCTTTGTCTGCCCGTCTGATGCTGTAAGTCCTTCATTTACATCAATATAATCATAATTGAACTCCTTTGCAAGCCTTTCAACAGCCTCGTTGCAGCCAGCTAATCTTTCAAGCCTAAGCTGGGCAGCCTCCTTTGCGTGAGGCCAGGGCTGTTTTGCAGCCACACTGACATTTACAGGGTAGTATGCCATCATATAGACTTTTGTTTCCGGCAGTTTTTCTTTTATCTGTAAAAGCACCTGTCTGTAGTCTGAAATCAGTTTTTCAGTAGTCTCCTCAGGGTTGCTGATGTCATTTGTACCTATGTTTATGAAAATCTTTGAAGGTTCCAAATCCAAAATCTGCTCATTCATAGAATTTAGCATTTCTGGAATGGTGTAGCCTCCAATGCCACGATTGTATATGGTTACATGCATATCATGATTTAAAAGAATTTCTCCTATAGGAAATTGCTCCATAAGGGATGAGCCGGTAAATAGTATCTGCCCCTTTTTCACATACCTATTAAGATGGCGATACCGCTTAAGCTTATCCATTTTTTCCTTTTGAAAAAACTCATTGATGAAATTACCTTCATTTGTCCCCATTTTTTACCCTCCAATTTGATTAGAATTTTTTATTATTTTTCTTACTGTAAACATCATAGTTATAAAGCAAGCCAAACCGCCTACCACATTGCTAATGGGCTCTGCAGCAAACACACCAGCCACTCCCATGTTAAATAAATATGGCAGCATATATGTAAGCGGCACTACTATGATGACTTTTCTAAACAGCGAGAAGAAAATAGCCTGCCCTTTAAGCCCCAGGGATTTAAATGTCACCTGGCCTGCATGCTGGAATGTCATAAATATAAATGTAGAAAAATATAAATGAAAAGCAGGTATGGCATCTGCCAGTATCGTCTTGTCATTGCTGAATATTCCTATGATGAAACCTGGGAACAGCCTGATAATCAACCACACAGTTATAGAGTAAATCATATCCAGCACAAACATTATTTTGATAGATTCCTTTATTCTGGAAAATCTTCTTGCGCCAAAATTATAGCTGATTATTGGAGATGTGCCTTCTGCTATTGCCAGGATTGGTGTTTCCATCATTTGTCTTGCACTGTTTACTATTGTCATAATAGACACGTAGATATCTCCACCTACATCTGCCAACACATTGTTGCAGGATATCTGCACCACTGCATTTGTAAATTGCATTATGAAGGCTGCTGTGCCAAGACCAATGATTTTTTTTGCCCTGTATCCGCATTGTTTGATTTCATCAATGCTTAGAAAATGAAGTTTGTATTCACTTTCCCTGCGAAGCAAAAATCTCATAACATAGGCTGCTGATAAAAACTGGGAAATAACCGTGGCAACGGCTGCTCCTTCTATGCCAAAGCCTAATACAAAAATAAATATAGGATCCAGGATAATGTTTGCTGCTGCTCCTACAATAACTGTGGTCATTCCCACTATGGCAAAGCCCTGTGCAGTGATAAATGGATTCATACCAGTGGCAACCATGGAAAAAACAGTTCCAATCAGATAAATCCGTAAATACGGTAGAGCATATATCATTGAAGTGTCAGAGGTGCCAAACAGTGAAAGTATAGGCTCACCAAATATCTCACCTATAAATGTGAGAACAATGCCTGTAACCACAAGCAGGAAAAAAGATGTGTTTTGTAGAGCCTTTGCCTCCTCATTATTCTTTTGACCTCTGGTGATGGAAAACAATGGTGCACCACCGCTTCCATACATATTTGTAAAACCAGTTATCAAAATGACTATAGGAAAACACAGTCCCACAGCCCCCAGGGCAACAGTTCCGATTTCAGGTATTCTTGCTATATATATTCTATCAACAATGTTGTATAAAAGGTTTAGTATCTGGGCTACCAGCATGGGCATAGCGGTCGCCAGAATATTATTTAAAGTTTTTCCTTTTTCAAAATCTATGCGTTTCATGGTGTCCTCCTTCGTATTATTTTATTGCACATTGCAATATAAGTAAAATCACTTATAATTATGGATATATAAGTTTAGCTAATACAAGGGGTATATATGATTTCAAATTTAGACTATTACAAGACATTTTTTTATGTGGCAACCCATTCATCCTTTTCCGGGGCAGCCAAAGCTTTATTTGTCTCCCAGTCTGCCATCAGCCAAACCATAAAAAAGCTGGAAGAAGAATTAGGCACCTCCCTTTTCATAAGGAATGGACAGCATATAGCCCTGACAGAGGCTGGAGAGATGCTGTTTTCTCATGTAAAACGTGCTTTGAACGAATTCCAAAAAGCCGAGCTGGATATAAAAAATTACGAATCCATCTCCAAAAACAATATATCCATA
This sequence comes from uncultured Pseudobutyrivibrio sp., assembly GCA_946548305.1. Lineage (GTDB taxonomy): Bacteria > Bacillota > Clostridia > Lachnospirales > Lachnospiraceae > Pseudobutyrivibrio. Next base: position 7,680 of record CAMNPQ010000002.1, on the reverse strand, counting down.
GGAATAACTGAAACCAGCTTGCGATATGGCTTTTTTGATTGCCTTGAAGAATTTAAAAATCGTCATCCTATGGCACACTTATCTATTTCTGGTAACACCACCCCTGAGATGGTCACTTTTTTGCAGGATGAAAAAATAGACTTTGCCTTAATAATTATGTCAGATTCTCTGGCTCAAAAATTTAGCGACATAACCCTAAATAAGTGTTTTCAGGTGGAGGATATTTTCATTGCCTCCAGTGAAATGAAGCTGGATTTTGATAAGGAATACTCTTTGCAGGAATTACTTACAATGCCTACAATTTCTATTTCTGAAATTAACAATTTTAGAGAAAACCTCGATACATTTTTCCAAAGCAATGGTCTGCTTTTTCAGCCTACCTACACTTTGGAAAATATGTCTCAGGTTTTGAATTTTACAAAAAGAAACTTCGGCATAGGAGTTGTACCATACGCCTATGCCAAAGAAGATATAGATAATGGTTCATTGAAAATAGTAAAAACCCTTCCTATTCCCAAAAGGACTGTATATCTGGCCACACTAAAAAATAAGGTGTTGTCTGGGCTGGGAAGTGAGTTGTACAATGATTTTAGAAGTCTTTCTGTAAGTCTAGGAGGGGGAACCAGATTTATGCTATGATTAATTGCAAATAGAAAGTGGTGATTAATATGCATAAAAACCGAATCACAAATGAAAACTTTTATGATGAATATTGTTTCTTTGATGATTATTTAGCCAATTATCTAAATGTAGATGAAAATGGAGTAGCCGAATATATAAAGAGAATGAAAGAGGCAATCTATGAAGTGAAGGATGTTCTTCCTGAATGGATGCCTATAATAGCACGCCTTGAGAAAATTAGGAGTCGCTTTGAGTCGTTAAATAATGCAACAACAAACTTTGATGATTTTCAGGGCAAGGATGAAGATGTTGTTTGGATGCGTATCTTAATGGAGAAAATTGAAGGTGGGGCTGACCCTCTAACGAAATATAGCAAGCTCAAATTCACTTTTAAGAAAAGGAAAAAGAGCTTGCTACAACGTTTCTTTAGCTTATTCAGTTAGATTTTAATTATCATATAGCCACAGAATTCCTTAGCTATTGAAATTAGTAAACTACACTAAACCTATATTATTTTTGTGAAAGGTTGTTTGGTTATTCAGCACTGGTAAGCATAAGCTTTTCCAAATACGCAATACGAGCGCACACTGTAAATACTTTGGCAGCCTGCTCTAGCTCCTCGATTGGTGGGAAGGATGGAGCAAATCTGATAACAGAGTCATTTGGATCCATGTGATATGGGAAAGGTGAGCCTGCTGGTGTAAGCTTTACTCCTGCCTCTGCAGCCAAATCAACTATACGTGTAGCTGTTCCCTTTGGTGCATTAAAGGTGATGAAGTATCCGCCCTTTGGAGAAATCCATGAGCCACAACCAACGCCACCTAAGTCTTCCTCCATTGTCTTTATTACAAGCTCAAATTTAGGGCGAAGTATTTTAGCATGCTTTTCCATGTGCTTTGCAACTGATTCTACATTTTGGAAATATCTTACGTGACGAATCATATTTACCTTGTCAAAGCCGATTGTTTGAACTGTGAGTGTCTTTTTCAATTCCTCACGATTCTTGTGATTACATGCTATTGCAGCAATACCAGCACCTGCAAATGTGATTTTTGAAGTAGATGCAAATTCAAATACAAGATTTGGATTATCTGCCTCCTCACACTCATGAAGGATATTTAATATCTTGCTCTTTTCTTTGTATAAATGATGTACCGCATATGCGTTATCCCAAAACACCCTAAAATCTCTGGCAGCTGGCTTGAGATTTGCGATACGTCTAACCACCTCATCTGAATACACAATTCCCTGTGGATTAGAGTATTTAGGTACACACCAGATACCCTTGATGCTGTCATCTGCTGCCACAAGCCCTTCAACCACATCCATATCTGGGCCATCCTCGTTCATAGGAATGTTTATCATCTCAAAACCAAAATGCTGTGTAATAGCAAAGTGTCTGTCATAGCCAGGAACCGGGCAGAGCCATTTCACACGCTCTAACTTGCACCAAGGAGTGCAGCCATCAAAGCCAAACATATAGCCTCGTGCCACTGCATCAAACATAATATTAAGTGATGAATTTCCACAAACTATTACCTGTTCTGGCTCGCAGTCCATGATTTCAGCCATAAGGTGCTGTGCCTCCACTATACCTTCCAGCTGACCATAGTTTCTAGTCTCAACACCATTCATGCATTTCATGATAGATTTACCATCAAGAATATCTAAAAGGGGCATTGAAAGATCCAGCTGTTCAACAGATGGCTTGCCACGGCTCATATCAAGCTTCAAGCCCTGAGACTGCCATTTTACATATTCCTTTCTCATCTGCTCCTTTTCTGCTGCTAATTCTTCTGGGGTCATTTCGGTGTACTTTTTCATTGGCTACCTCTTTCTATTTATCATTTCTTATTTTATATAAATAATCATTAATATCTTTTTCATAGCCCAGATTGCCTGGCTTATAGAAATCTCCTATTTCAAGTCCCTCTGGTAAGTATCTTTGATGAGAAAAATGATTTGGATAATTATGAGCGTATTCATAGCCTATGCCATGACCAAGCTTGCTGGCTGATTTATAGTGGGCATCCTGTAAATGCGCTGGTATTGGACGGGTTGTGTTATTTTTTACCTCCTGCATGGCAAGGTCAATGGCTCCGTAGACTGCATTGGACTTTGGCGCACATGCCACATAAATGGCTGCATGAGATAGTATTATTTGACTTTCAGGCATACCTATTCGCTCTGTAGCAAGAAAGGCTGAGGTTGCCACCACAAGTGCCTGTGGGTCAGCATTTCCCACATCCTCAGATGCGCATATGCAGATACGCCTTGCAATAAATTTAGGGTCTTCTCCAGCATAAAGCATTCTTGCCAAATAATAGACTGCTGCATCTGGGTCAGAGCCTCTCATACTTTTTATAAAAGCAGATATGGTGTCGTAATGGTTGTCCCCATCCTTATCATATTTGATAACTCTGCGTTGAATGCATTCGCTTGCTACATCTATGGTAATGTGGATTTTTCCATCCTCTGACCTGTCGGTGGTCAATACACCCAGTTCTATTGCTGTGAGTGCGCTTCTGGCATCACCATTGGCAATATCAGCAAGGAATTCCAGTGCATCATCGTCTATGACAGCGTCATAGCTTCCCAAACCTTTTTCGCTGTCGCTCAAGGCTCTATTGATAAGAGTTTTGATATCCTCCACCTCTAAAGGTCTCAGTTCAAAAATGATTGAGCGTGAAAGCAAAGCTCCATTTACCTCGAAGTAAGGATTTTCCGTGGTGGCACCTATTAAAATGATTGTGCCATCCTCCACAAATGGGAGCAGATAATCCTGTTGCCCCTTATTGAACCTGTGAATCTCGTCTATGAAAAGGATTGTTTTCTTTCCATAGGCTCCAAGGGTTTGTTTGGCTGCCTCCACTACAGCTTCCATATCCTTTTTGCCTGATGTGGTGGCATTTATAGATGTGAATTCTGCTGCTGTGGTGTGAGCAATAACCTGAGCCAGGGTGGTTTTGCCTGTGCCAGGGGGACCGTAAAATATAATAGAGGAAAGCTTATCCGCTTTGATGGCTCGATACAAAAGCTTATCCTTTCCTATTATATGTTGTTGTCCTACCACCTCATCAAGTGTGGTGGGACGCAATCTTGCAGCGAGAGGGGATTCCTTTTTTTTCGCCTCCTGCCTCATATAATCAAATAAATCCATATAAACCTCTTTGATACCATTTTCTGAAAAGATTATACTACAATGACTAATTTTAGCCAAAATAAATAGTATCAAAAGCATCACTTTATCATACTAAAGTATTCGCTTTTGATACTATACTATAAATCCTATTCAGTTACAATAGAAAATTTGTCTGACGCGGACATTTGTCCGCGGTTAACACTCATTCAACGCTAGAACGAACCAAAGAAGCGCTTCCGCTATATGTATCGCCAAAAGCCTCTGAATCCCATGTTCCATAGTATTCTAAGATGCCAGCATCCTCTTCACTAGACTTGAAAGTGTACTGTGTTCCATTAGAAGAAGTAGCCTGGACTGTATAGCTTCCTTCGCCGCCTGCTTCAATCTGATTAATCTTATCTGAGTAATCCAGAACAAACTCTCCAGCTTTCATATGTCCATAGTTTATTTCATCATCAGTAAATCTAACATAATACTGAGGCTGTGTTTCTCCATAGTACTCCCAGCCATTTGAAGCTGTTTCCCATGTGCCATCTATAGAGGTGGCCTTGTCCTCAGATTCTGACTGTGTGCTTCCACATCCAACAGTCATACAGATCGCTAATGATAATAATGCAAGTAAAACTTTTTTCATAAATAAATATCCCTTCATAAAAATATCACGACTTGATTATACCCATTTAACTATCTGTATTTTTCACAAAAATATAGCACCGTCCATACAAACCATATAAAAACGTTACAATATGTAATGCGAATAAAATTTGAACCTAAATATTGGACAGCTCATATTTCACCAAATCAATATTAACAAGCTCATCAGCTTCAAATGATATTTCATCGGCTTTTAAATCAGTGTCTATCTTCATGGAAGCAGCCTGCTTACCATTGTTAACGAATACTTCCAATGTAAATCTATCCATTATTATTCTAAGATTGATTTCACCATCTTCAAAATCTACTGGAAATTCTCGTTCAGATAATGAGGAAATACGAGCACCGCTATTTCTTCTATCCAGCTTAATCGTGCCTCGTTTGCTATCCACAATAAGCTTTGTCTCAAAAGCATCATTTTTAGCAAGCTTCATCGTAAAGGTATAATCCTTAGAATCTACCTTTCTTATTTTTAAGTTAAGATCGATTGTTCTTCCCTTCACACCATCAAATGACTGCTTCTCTTTCACCCTGACATTATTGATGCTCACTTCGTTTATACGATAATTTTCCAACTCTCTTATTGGCATTTGATATACATAGCCATCTTTGATAAAAAGCTGTCTTGGGATTGTCATGGTAGAATAATAATCATGCAAATCATTACCGTAGCCTACTGTCTCCCAGTTTTGCATCCAGGCAATCATAACTCTTCTGCCATCAGGGGTTCCAATGGTCTGTGCGGCATAAAAATCTGTTCCTAAATCAATAGGCTGTACTGCCTGTCTGTCAAAATCAAGAAACTCTTTTCCTTCCCCTACAAGGAAGAAATTATTAAAACCTGGGAATATATTTTCACCCTTTCCCTCAGTTTCCTGGGGACTTACTATAAGCACCTTTTTATCATCAAGGATAAAATAATCAGGACACTCCCAGATTCTTCCCACCTGATTATCCGAGCGGTCTAGCACCTTGTTAAAGCTCCAGGTGATTGCATCATCACTTTCGTATACAAGAATCTGTCCGCTGCCATCTGGATGTCTATTGATAGCAAAGCAATAATACTTGCCATCATATTTTATAATCTTTGGGTCGCGAAAATCATGCCTGTCCCCACCTGCTGGAATCATATCAGTAGAAATTACAGGATTAGAGCTTACCTTTTCAAAATCTACGCCATCACCTATGGCAATACACTGTTGCTGATAGTCTCTCACCTGCCCGTCATTGTCTTCCTTTTTAATGACACTTGTGTACATAAGCAGAAGCTTTCCATCATCCAGCTCTATGGCACTTCCTGAAAAACAGCCATCCTTATCGTAATCCTCGTCAGGAGCCAGGGCACATGGCAGATATTCCCATTTGATTAAGTCATCAGATACGCTATGACCCCAGTGCATTGGACCCCAGTGATTGGTGTATGGATGATACTGGTAAAACAGATGATATTTGTCACCAAATCTGCTAAATCCATTTGGGTCGTTAATCCATCCCACAATTCCTGTCGCATGAAACAGTGGGCGAATATCCTTATCATCCTTTGCCAGATATTTATTTTCGAAATCTCTTGCTTCCTGTAATTTTTTACTAATCATTGTGTCTATCCTTATCTTATATTGTTAGGAGTCATACCACTTATCATAGAATGATAGTATAGCTTCTGGATTACCGCAAGCACTTGTTACTGAAAGATTTCCGGAGTTAGTACCGATACATATTTTTGTTCCACAATCAAACAGCCCCTTGAGGATAATAATACGACTGCTGGAGGACTCTGTTCAAAATAGTCCTCCAGCAGTCATTCTTTAAAATCGCCTTTACACTAAAATGTAGCAACCGATGACATAAATTTCATGAATAATTGTTTTGTTTTACTTATAGAATTTCCTTTTGATTCATCAATTTTATTTATATGGTTCTCAAATATATTATTCATATCATTTTGTTCAACATCATCTTCTGCTAATCTATTTATAACCTCGTAACAAGCATCTTTAATATTATCAAATTGATTTAGAGAATCAGCTTCCCCTCTTTCACTATGAAACACTTCCCACACATCTCCTGTGTTTAGTAGACAAATTGCATTATCCTTTGCCTCTTTTACAGAATACCAGCTACTAGGTACATTGTATTCTCTTAAAGTATTTATCAGAGCATCTATATATTCATTAGCAGCAATATACATTATTTCAGAAAAAATAGGTTTTATTTGAACTTCGCTAACCATAAATAATCCTCCTTGACCATAAACTTTTCTTTTTCACTTTATACAATCGCTCATCTTAATCTCCAACTGCCCATCATAAATGTATACAGGAATAACATCCTCAAATCCATACACATAAGCCATCATGGGCTCACCCTGGATATATGTTGTAACTCTTTCTTTTTCAGGGTCAATAATCCAGTACTCCCTGACACCTTGGCACATATATTTGTGCATCTTATTATTATAGTCTGCCCTTCTGGTGCTGGGAGATACCACCTCTATAATCCAGTCTGGGGCACCAGTAATCCCTGATTCTCCCAATTTGCTATCATCGCAGAGTACTACAATATCTGGAATTAATAGCGTGTTATCGTCATCTTCAAAATAGAGATTTATGCCCACATTAAGCATTCTACAATTACCATTATTAGCACTGATATAAGCATCAATAACTCTCCCTATGTTCTGCACTAAAAGCTGGTGCTTAACATTTGGAGCCTCATTGTAAATTAAATGTCCATCTAAAAGCTCTATTTGTTTGTCCTCTCCTAATTGATGAATATTCTCTAGCGTAATTTTTTGCTTGTCCAAAGCCAAATTTCCATATGTATCCCCAGAAAAATCCCAGTCTTTAGAATGCTCTTTAAAATATTTTCTGCCATACTCTATTTGATCAATAGATTTTTCCGGATTAAGTGCTATAAATTCCTTGAGACTTTCGAAATATACATATATTCGCCTAAGCATTTCTTCGCGAGCTAATACTTCATTAATTTTTTCTATTGTTGCATATGATGGATTCTTTGTTTCTCCTGTCATTATTTTACTGACAGTAGACACTGGTAGTTCCGCCATACTGGCAACCTCTGCCGTAGTAAGCTTTAATTTTTTCTTGCGTTCCCTGAGTTTTTCAATGTCCAACATAAAAAACACCTCCACATAATTAGTATATTATGTGAAGGTGTATTAATCAATATGTTTTTACCCGTATTCGGGTAAATATATCCTAACTATCTTAAACCATTAATTATTTTATTCTCTCACCCATACT
>CAMNPQ010000001.1 GCA_946548305.1 uncultured Pseudobutyrivibrio sp. | reverse complement strand
CAAAAACACAGGGATAGTCTTTTCTGTGATTTCCGAGTACAAATTTACGCTGCCTGCAGGAATCATGAAAATGTACAAACCTGAAGAGCTAATGATAAAATTCACTAAAAGACCAAAGCAGATGATGACAATTGCCCAGTATAAAGAAAGGCTTCAGGAGCGCAGGAAAAAGCAAGTGGGAGTCAGATACTAGCTTTTACTATTGTTTTTGTTTCTGTATTCAGCGGGAGAGCAGCCAAAGCTCTCCCGAAATTTTTTGTAGAAAAAAGTAATGTTGTCATAACCAGCCTCACCTGCAATTGCTGTGATTGGCAGATTGCTATTTTTTAATAGGCGGCTGGCTTGAGACAGCTTGTGTTCCTGCACTAATTCTTTAAAATTCTTGTTTGTGTTCTTTTTTATATATCCCGACAAATAGTTAGGGTTCATGTGAAAAAAATCTGCCGTACTCATCAGAGTACAGGTTTTATAATTTTCCTCTATATATCTCAAAATATATATAATATCGTTGTTTTTATATTCGTGCTTTGACTGTGTCTTATAAATGTCAGCAAGCTCTAAAAAAATCAAATTGATATAGCTATCTAAAAAATCCTTTGAATAAATCCCTTTGTTGTAGAATTCAATCATGAATTCTTTGATAAAAATAGGCAGACGCCTGCTGTGAGAAGATTCAAATAGCAGATAGTCGTTAGCCTTGTGGTCGTTTTGTAAAGCTTGAATAAAATATCTGGATATAAAGCTGGCATCTGAAAAACGGTTAAAGAAATTGGCATTCAAGTATTTTCTGCTTATGAGAAAATTGATAAGAATATCGTCCTTCTGGCAGCAGGAATTGGAATGGGAAATGAAACTATTGATTAACACACAGTCTCCTTTATTAAGTGTGACAGCCCCTTCGTTAAAAGTGATTGTGCAGCTTCCTGAATACATATAGGCAAGCTCCAACCAGTCGTGACTGTGAAATGGCACACTTTTATATCTATCCTGCTTTGAAACAATAGCCCCATCGGCACTGTTTACAAGCTCAAGCAGTGAGCCACGCTCTGGCCTCATCTGGTCCAGGATGGAAGAGTCTGTAATGACTGGCATAGATGCATAATCCCCCTCCTGCTTATTAACCTGTTCCACTTTTGTTTCTGACATCAGATAGCTGTCTAGCTGTTGTTCATTCATAATTTCACCTCTAAAAATATCAAATCACAAATCTGAAGTTTGGTCAATATATTCATTAAGTTTTGAGATTATTATTTTTTTAGACATGCCTTAGAATACTATTATTAGAATTATCTTTTTAGGAGGTTGTTATGTCAAAGGTAATCGAAAACATTATTAATGATAAGTACGAAAACTATATATTGCCATTTTTCTGGCAGCATGGAGAGGATGAAGCAACACTTAGAGAATACATGCAGGCAATCAATGAAGCAAACATTGGAGCAGTTTGTGTGGAGAGTCGTCCTCATCCTGATTTTTGCGGAGATAAATGGTGGCAGGATATGGATGTTATTTTGGACGAAGCAAAAAAGCGAGGTATGAAGGTATGGATTTTAGATGACAGCCATTTTCCTACTGGATTTGCAAATGGAGCTATGGAAAATCAGCCTCTTTCAAAGGCTAGAAAAAGTATTTGTTGCGCAAAGTATCAGATTAAGGCTGGTGAAGCCTTTGAGCTTTCTTCTGAGGAGGTAAAGCATCCAACTGAAAGAGTTGCAACTGATAATGAAAAGCTTATTGCTCAGATGACACATAGCAAGCTGGATTTCAAGGAACAGTCCCAGTTTGATGATGATGAATTGGTGGGAATTTCTGCTGTTTTAGAGGATGGCACCAGTATGGACTTATCGTCACAGCTAAATGAAGATGGCTCGCTTTCTTTTGTACCAGCTGCAGATGGTGTGGTTTATAAAATGAACGCTACACGAAACAGAGGAGCACATCCTAATTATATAAATATGATTGATGAAGCTTCTGTTAGGGTTCTTGTGGATGAGGTTTACGAGAAACACTATGCACATTATAAAGATCTGTTTGGCAGTGTAATAGAGGGATTTTTCTCGGATGAGCCAGAGCTTGGAAATGGTCATTTATATGATTTACACGGTGAGGTGGGCATTGGCTTTGATATGGATTATCCATGGTCGCAGGAGTTGTGGGATAATTTAAAGGCTGAATTAGGTGATGATTTCTCAGCTGTTCTTCCATTAGTTTGGGAGACTGAAGGGGATGAGAAAAAAAGAGCCGGTGCAAAGCTTACATATATGAATGCTATGACAAAGCTGGTGGAAAAGAATTTTTCATATCAGTTAGGAGATTGGTGTAGAGCGCACGGAGTTAAATACATCGGACATTTGATTGAGGATAATGGTCAGCACTGCAGAACAGGCTCCACATTAGGACACTATTTCAGAGGTCTAAAGGGACAGGATTTTTCAGGTATTGATGATATAGGAGGACAGGTATATCCTCAGGGTGAAAATGATAGCTTCGACAGAGGTCCATTCCAGGTGAGAAATGGAGAGTTTTATCACTTCCTACTGGGCAAGCTGGCAAATTCTCTGGCAGCCTTGGACGATAAAAAAGCTGGCAATTCTATGTGTGAAATCTTTGGTGCATACGGCTGGGAAGAAGGTCTAAGACTTGAAAAGTATTTGGCAGACCATTTTATGGTAAGAGGTATTAACCATTTTGTGCCTCATGCTTTCAGTGCCAAGGCATTCCCTGACCCGGATTGTCCACCACATTTTTACGCTCATGGACACAACCCGGAGTACAAGGCTTTTGGAGAGCTCATGACCTATATGAATCGTAGCTGCGAATTGATTTCTGGTGGGCGTCATGTTTCTCCTGTAGCAGTAATGTATCATGGAGAGGCAGAATGGACTGGAAAATGCCTGGCAGACGAGCTGGTGACAAGAGTGCTTGTAGAAAACCAGATTGAATGTGATATTGTTCCTCAGGATGTGTTTATTGAAAAGGATGAGTGGCATACAGCCATATCAAACGGCACATTCACAGTAAATACCCAAAGCTATAAAGCAGTGCTTATCCCTTATGCCCAGTTTATTTCTGAAAGCTTTGCAGCAGGTATCAAGGAGCTTTTAAATGCAGGTGTGAAAGTGTATTTCGTGGATGGAAAGCCAGAAGCCATACTTGGTGACGGTGTCACATTAGAGGATTTGGATGCAGCAGAAAACATAGAGCGCAACAGGGTGGCTAAAGCAGTTTCTGATTTTGCAGATATTGTTATTGATAAAGCTGATTCGTATATACGTTATTACCATTATGTAAAGGATGACACAGATATTTACATGCTGGTGAATGAAGGTACTGATGCCTACACAGGAAGCCTTACAATCACAGGAAAATATTCTGAGATTGCAGGAAAGAAGCTTTATATTTATGATGCTTGGAATAACTGCATTTATGACGCAAAATTTAATGATGGAAAGGGAAATATTACACTTATCCCAGGCACTTCTAAATTTATAATTGTTCCAAAGGACGCTGCTGATGAAAAGCTGTTAGCTTCTGCTGTAGTTTCTGAGGTGTCTGTCCCTGAAAATGCAACCAGTGTTGATGTAACTGGCTCTTGGACACGAAGCATAGTAAAGAGCATTGATTATCCAAAATTTGGTGAAAGCACTAAAGTGAACCTACCAGATGATTATGCCAAGGTGGACGCAGAATTTTCCGGCTGGCTTAAATATGAAAATACTTTTACAGCCCCAGAAGGCGGCAAATATTATCTTGAAGTGACAGATGCAGTGGAGGTGCTGACACTGTACATTAATGACAAGAAGGTTGGCACAGGTATTTACCCACCATTTGTATTTGATATTTCAGATTATATTGTAGCTGGTGAGAACAATATACGCATTGAGATTGCCACCACCTTAGAGCGTGAAATGCTAAAGGTTCCAGATATGTTTGGCAGACCAAAGTCAGAGCCAAAACTTGGCAGTGGAATCACAGGAAATGTAAATATTTATAAAGGCTAGGAATAGCTTCAGGTAGAGCTCCTAAGGATTTCATCTCGGAATTTTTTAGGAGCTTTGCCATATTCTTTGACAAATGCACGGTAGAAAACAGAATAGTCTAAAAAGCCATAGGACTGGGCAACAATAGAAATATCCTGCCCACTTAAAATAGCGTCTTTGCACATTTCAAGGCGCTTTTTTGTTATGTATTTATGAAGTGACATTCCATTTATATCAGTAAAAATGTGGGAGATGTGGAATTTGCTCACATGAAGGGTGTCGGAAAGCACATCTAAGGTCAACTCTTCATCTATATGATTTTCTATATACTGCACAATACTTTGGTACAAAGAGTCGCTGGTATCCTCTAAAGTTGATGGGGCGAGACTTTCATAGACCATACGGTTTATTGTCAGGATAAAATCACTTACAGAAAGCAAAATCTTTGCTTCTTTTCCAAATCTGTTTGAATGAATTTCATCTATAAGGGTAAAGCCCTTTCCCTGAATCGTGTTAAATTCAATATCAGTAAATTTATGAATGAAAAACTTGTCAGGTTCAGTTTTGTCAGCCAGATAGTTGTAGTCCTGGGAAATATTTGCGAGGGTATCAAGAAAATCCTTTGTGAGCCAGAACACAAAACGTCTATAAGGGATGGCATAATCCACCAATCTGACAAAATGCTTCATCTTTGGAGGGATGATAACAAGTGTGCCAGTGCTTGGGGTAAATTCTTTTTCGTCGATATGCATGATGATATGTCCATCAATGAAAAAATAAAATTCAAAATAGTCGTGGGAGTGGGCATTCACATCAGGAATTTTACTGTCACTGTAATAGAATATTTCAAAATCACGGGATAGCATATATTGTCTTGTACTAAATTCTGATTTTAGATTTTTCTTCATGAAATCACTCCTGTTTTAATATCATTTTAAATTCAAATTACCATACAACCGCAAAAATTGCAATGTCCTCAGCAACCCTGACAATGGGAGAAATTTTAGGATGGGGTTATGATGTAATCATCAAAAGCAAAAGCAAAAGCAAGGAGAAAAGAAAATGTTCGATGAGATAAAGGAAAAATTTGAAAAAATCGGTATTATTCCTGTTGTTGTTCTCGAAGATGCAAAAGATGCAAAGGCATTGGGAGACGCTCTCATGAAGGGAGGACTTCCTGCAGCAGAGGTTACGTTTAGAACAGCCGCAGCAGAGGAATCTATCAGAATTATGGCAAAGGAATTCCCTGATATGCTGGTGGGAGCAGGCACAGTTTTAACTTGTGAGCAGGCTGACAGAGCAATGGCAGCAGGAGCTAAATTTATAGTAGCTCCTGGATTTAACCCAACAGTTGTAAAGCATTGCATTAAAAAAGGATATCCAGTATGCCCAGGAACTCAAACACCTAGTGAGATGGAGCAGGCAATTGAATTAGGGCTTGATTTTGTAAAGTTTTTCCCAGCAGAGCCAGCAGGCGGGTTAAAAATGATAAAGGCTGTTGCAGCTCCTTATGTAGGACTTAAATTCATGCCTACAGGTGGCATCAACAAAGAAAATGTGGGTGAATACCTGGCATATGATCGCATTGTTGCCTGCGGCGGCACATGGATGGTAAAAGGTGATTTGATTGAAAATGGCGACTTCGCCAAAATTGAAGAATTAACCCGTGAAGCAGCTGAAATCGTAAAAAAGGTGCGAGGAAGATAAATAGCATGTTGGCGTAACTTGCGAACAAGGAGGAATTAGAAATGGAAATGACACTTAGATGGTACGGTAAGGATTTTGATACCGTAACACTTGAACAGATTAGACAGATACCTGGAGTCACAGGTGTTATCACCACATTATATGACACAAAGCCAGGTGAGGTATGGTCTCGTGACCGTATTAAGGCAATGAAGGCTGAGGTAGAAGCAGCAGGGCTTAAGGTGGCAGGTATTGAAAGTGTAAATGTACATGAGGATATCAAGCTGGGAAAGCCAAGCCGTGACCAGCTTATTGAAAACTATATTGAGACACTTGAAAATCTTGGAAAAGAAGATATTCACCTTGTTTGCTACAACTTTATGCCAGTGTTTGACTGGACCAGAACAGAGCTTGCAAGAAAAAGACCCGATGGTTCCACAGTGCTTGCATACACACAGGAAGCTGTAGATGCACTTGTGCCAGAGGAGATGTTCAATTCAATCTCTGGAGATATGAATGGTTCTGTAATGCCAGGCTGGGAGCCAGACAGACTGGCACATGTAAAGGAACTTTTTGAGGAATACAAGGGAGTAACAGATGAGGATTTATTTGCAAATCTTAAATATTTCCTGGAGAAAATAATGCCTGTATGTGACAAATACGACATTAATATGGCAATTCATCCTGATGATCCAGCCTGGCCAGTATTTGGTCTTCCTAGAATCATCATCAACAAGGAGAATATCCTTAGGATGACAAAGATGGTGGATAATCCACATAATGGTGTTACATTCTGTTCAGGCTCTTATGGCACAAACCTGGAAAATGATTTGCCGGATATGATCAGAAGCCTCAAGGGACGTATTCATTTTGCACATGTTAGAAATTTGAAATTCAACACACCTACTGATTTCGAGGAGGCAGCACATCTTTCAAGCGATGGAAGCTTTGATATGTACGAAATAGTAAAGGCTCTTTATGATATAGGATTTACAGGACCAATCCGTCCAGACCACGGACGTATGATTTGGGGCGAAAAGGCAATGCCAGGCTACGGACTTTATGATAGAGCACTTGGTGCTACTTATATTAATGGATTGTGGGAAGCTATTGAAAAAGCAAATAAATAATAAAAGATAGGAAAGAAGGAAAGAAAAATGGGAAATTATGAAATCGATTTAAAGGATAAGGTAGCAGTTGTAACAGGAGCCGGTGGAGTGCTTTGCAGTATGTTTGCAAAGACCCTGGCTCAGGCTGGAGCAAAGGTTGCTCTTCTTGATTTAAACGAGGAGATGGCATGCAAATTTGCTGATGAGATTAATGCAATGGGCGGCACTGCAAAGGGCTACAAGACAAACGTGCTTGACAAGGAAAGCCTGAATGCAGTACATGAGCAGGTGCTTGCAGACCTTGGTCCATGCGACATTTTACTGAACGGAGCTGGTGGAAATAATAAAAGAGCAAACACAGACAAGGAATATTTCTACGCAGGTGATGAGCTTGACAAGGATACAGTCAGCTTTTTCGACCTTGACCAAAGCGGCGTAGAGTTTGTATTTAACCTGAATTTTATTGGCACATTACTTCCAACACAGGTATTTGCAAAGGATATGATAGGCAAGAAAAATTGCTCTATTATCAATATTTCTTCAATGAATGCATACACACCACTCACAAAGATTCCAGCATATTCTGGAGCAAAGGCTGCTATCAGCAACTTTACCCAGTGGCTTGCAGTTCATTTTTCAAAGGAAGGCATTCGTGTAAATGCAATAGCTCCAGGATTTTTTGTAACAGCACAAAACAAGGATTTGCTTTTCAATGAGGATGGCTCTCCAACACCACGTACAGAAAAAATCCTTGCAGCTACACCTATGGGACGCTTTGGTGAGGCAGAGGAGTTAAATGGCACATTGCTTTACTTATTAAATGAGAAAATGGCCAGCTTTGTAACTGGTGTAGTTATTCCTATTGACGGCGGTTTTTCAGCGTACAGTGGGGTATAAGAATGAAACAGTTTATGGACAAAGATTTTTTGCTTTCAAATGAGACAGCAAAAACACTTTTTACAGAGGTTGAAAAAGCTCCAATTATAGATTTCCACAATCACCTAAATCCTAAGGAAATCTATGAGGATAATTGCTTTGACAACATAGCCCAAGTTTGGCTTGGCGGCGATCACTACAAGTGGCGCGCCATGCGAATGGGCGGCGTTTCAGAAGAGCTTATCACAGGAGATGGGGCTCCTTTTGATAAATTTATGGCATGGGCAGACACCGTGCAGAATTTGATCGGCAATCCACTATATCACTGGACACATTTGGAGCTTCAGAGATATTTTGGAATTACAAAGCCGCTTAGCCCAGATACAGCAAAGGAAATCTGGGATGAGTGCAATGCCAAATTAAAGACAAAAGAATACTCAGTCAGAAACCTCCTAAGAATGCAGAATGTGTCTGTCCTTTGTACAACTGATGACCCAGCCGACACCCTAGAGTGGCACAAGAAAATCCGTGAGGATGGTTTTGAAATCAAGGTGTACCCTTCATTTAGACCAGAAAAAGCAGTGGGTATTGAAAAGGAAGGCTTTGCCGATTATATTGCAAGACTATCAGAAGCATCAGGGGTAAAAATCACAGATGTAAAATCACTTATTACTGCACTGGAAAACAGACTGGATTTCTTTATTGAAAACGGATGTCGAGTTTCTGACCACAGCCTTGAAAACGACTTTTACATTCCTGCAGATTATGATGAAGTGAATGCTTTATTTGATTCAAGAATGCATGGAAATATTCTTTCGGAAGAAGAGGCAGGGAAGTTCCACGGCTATTTATATGTGGAGCTAGGAAAGCTTTATAACAGGAAAAATATTGTTATGCAGCTTCACATAGGAGCTATCAGAAATAATTCCACCAGATTTTTTGAAAAGCTAGGTGTAGACCATGGCTTCGACAGCCTAAACGATTTCAACTATGCACCACAGCTTTCAGCACTTTTGAATGCAATGGATTATACAGATGAGCTGCCAAAGGTGATACTGTATTGCCTTAACCCTAAAGATACAGAAATGCTTGCAGCTATGGCTGGCAATTTCTGTAGCAATGAACAAGGTATAAAAGGCAAAGTGCAGCTAGGAGCAGCCTGGTGGTTCTGTGACCACAAAAATGGAATGGAGCGTCAAATCGAGGCAATGTCAGATGTGGGACTCATCTCTACATCAGTTGGAATGCTTACTGATTCTCGCAGCTTTTTATCATTCCCACGTCACGAGCTATACCGCCGTATCCTTTGCAACAAAATCGGTTCATGGGTAGAAAATGGCGAATACCCATGGGACAAGGAATACCTTACCAAGCTTGTAAAACGTATATGCGGTATTAACGCCGTGGAATACTTCGGATTTTAACCAAAACGTAGGAGAGAGTTTTTGCTCTCTTAAAATCAAGATATAGTAATTGCCTTTTTTATAAGTATGTAGTTAACAAGCTTTTATTATGATGATGATATTTAGATGAGCATGTAGCTGACAAGCTCTAATATTTCTGAACGAGACGTATAGTCGAGTGAAGAAATGATTAGGCTTGTAAGCGTAACATGCGGACTATGACAAGGAGAACTTAAGATGAATTTAAATTTAAGAGAAAAAAAGGATTGTAAATATGATGCGGTTTCTCTAGGGGAGGTTATGCTTAGATTTGACCCAGGTGAAGGCAGAATCCGCACAGCCAGAGAATTTAAGGTTTGGGAAGGAGGCGGAGAATATAATGTTATCCGTGGACTTCGCAGATGCTTTGGTATGAATACAGCTGTTATCACTTCATTTGCTGATAATGAAGTGGGACATCTTGTGGAGGATTTTATCTTGCAGGGTGGTGTTGACACAGCTCTTATCAACTGGAAAAAGACAGATGGCATTGGAAGAGAATGCAGAAATGGTCTCAATTTTGTTGAGAGAGGCTTTGGTATCAGAGGCGCTTTAAGCTGCTCTGACAGGGCTAATACTGCTATTTCACAGGCAACTAATAAAGATTTTGATTTTGACTATATCTTTGGTGAATTGGGAGTCAGATGGTTCCACACAGGCGGTATTTACGCTGCTTTATCTGAGCAGTCAGCAGAAACTGTTGTAGAAGCAATCAAGACAGCTAAAAAGTATGGTACAGTTGTTTCTTATGATTTAAATTACCGTGCATCAATGTGGTCTGCTATAGGTGGACAGGCAAAGGCTCAGGAGGTCAACAAAGAGATTGCCAAGTATGTGGATGTAATGATTGGCAATGAGGAGGACTTTACAGCATGCCTGGGCTTTGAAATCGAAGGAAATGATGCCAACCTCAAGGAACTAAATATTGATGGTTATAAAAAGATGATTGATGAGGCAGCAAAGGTTTATCCTAATTTCAAAGTGGTTGCAACAACACTTCGTACAGTAAAGACAGCTACAGTAAATGACTGGTCTGCACTTTGCTGGGCAGATGGAAAGATTCATAAAGCAAAGGATTATAAAGGACTTGAAATACTAGACAGAGTAGGCGGGGGAGATTCATTCGCATCTGGACTGGTATACGGTCTTATGACCACAGGTGATGCAGCAAAGGCAGTTGAGTACGGTACTGCTCATGGCGCTCTTGCAATGACTACACCGGGAGACACCACCATGGCTACTTGTGCCGAGGTAGAAGCTATCATGGGTGGCGCAGGAGCTAGAGTAAAAAGATAAAAGAAAATGTTTTGGTGATAATGCACTTATACAACTTTCACAAATTGTACACAATTACCTATGGACAAATTAGTAAAAAGGAGTTAGTATTAATGAGTTCGCGAAATTGTACTTTTGTATACAGTTTTAAAATTTAGTCGAAATACTATTATTAATCCTGGGGAGGAAATGTGAAATGGCAGTTGGTGAAATCATCACATGTACAAGTGCTGAAGATTTATTCAGAAGAGCTGAGGATTTGCAGCGGAAAGGAATTCAGACAGAATTCGTTGCACGCAATACCATGAAGGTTGTTAGAGTAAATCAAAAATAGACATTCGATTTTGAGGGACTGATGGATATCCATTAGCCCCTTTTATTTACGTTATTTTTAGTTTATACTGTCTTTGCTTCTAGCACAAAACTCTATTAATAAAGGATTATCAGATGAAAGAAATAAGCTATAAAGAATTGCAGGATTTGTCAAAAGACTCCTATATGTTAATTGATACTAGAAATGAGGGGGCTCTTAAATATGGCATGATTCCAGACGCTATCAGCATTACTCATGAGCTATTTCAGTTAGATATAGGTGATGTTGAGTCTCGCCTCAACAGGGATAAGAAAATAATTCTATACTGTACCAGAGGGCAGGTTTCAATAGAGGATGCCCAGCTTTTATGTGAAGATGGTTTTGATGCATATAGCCTCTCAGGTGGCTATAACAGTTATCTCCTTGCTATGATGGACAAACAGGATGATAGTGATACAAAGGAAATACAGGAGCGTCAGGCTCAGATAGAGCTAAGTATTAGAAAAAAATTTCATAAGGCAATTTTTTCTCCATTCGCTAGAGCCTGTAAGGATTATCAGCTGATAAAAGAGGGAGACCATATCTGCGTATGTATTTCTGGTGGAAAGGATTCCATGCTTATGGCAAAGCTTTTCCAGGAAATAATGCGTCATCGTAAAATGAACTTTGAACTGACATTTTTGGTGATGGATCCTGGCTACAGTGATGTGAATAGGCGTCTCATAGAAAGCAATGCAAAGCTAATGGGAATACCGATTGTGGTTTATGAAAGCGATATATTTGATGCAGTAGATACAGTGGATAAAAATCCATGCTATCTTTGCGCTAGAATGCGCCGTGGACATTTGTATTCTAAAGCGAAAGAGCTTGGCTGTAATAAGATAGCACTTGGACATCATTATGATGATGTTATAGAAACTATTTTAATGGGAATGCTTTATGGAGCACAGGTTCAGACAATGATGCCGAAGCTACACTCCACAAATTTCCCAGGCATGGAACTGATTCGTCCGCTTTATTATGTTCGGCAGGATGATATAATTGCATGGCAACGGTACAATGGCTTGCGTTTCTTACAATGTGCCTGTCATTTCACTGAGACCTGTGACAGCTGTTCAGTGGATGGTACTAGCAATTCCAAACGTTTAGAGACTCGTAATCTGATTGCCCAGCTGAAAAAGACCAACCCATATGTGGAATCAAACATATTTAAAAGCGTAGAAAACGTAAACCTGGCTACAGTGATAGCCTACAAGCAGGATGGTGTGAGACACCACTTTTTAGATACATATGACTTGTAATAAAATTGCTATAGGGAATTTATAGTCGAGGAAGCTAGAGCGGTAAGCTTTGCCGCAATAGCTTCCTCATTTTCTTTGTAACCAGACTTTACCCAGTAATCAATAATCCCGGCGCAGCCACCGGCTATATAGGCGAAAACTATATCCTTGCTATATTCTGAGTTGCTTGGAATCCTTGGCTCAAGAAATGAAGCAAACTTTAGATATATTAGAGTGGATATCTTGGAAGTAAAGGTGCCTGTAGCTGATATAGAAAAGAGCTTAACCCCATCGTTATTTTTCATTTGAGCTTTGAGAAATTTCAGCATATCCACAATAAAACTCTCAGCATTATCATCAATAGCATCTTGAAGCTTTTGGGACAATTCATTTAGTGTTTCTTCCTGAAGCTTGTCCACAAGATCAGCCACATCTAAATAGTGCTTGTAAAAGGTAGCGCGATTGATTTCAGCTCTTTTGCAGACTGCAGTAACAGTAATCTTTTCATAATCCATTTCATGCAATAGTTCGTAGAAGGCAGAACGAATACGCATTTTTGTATATCTAACTCGGCCATCTTCTTTTTTTATTATTTCTTCTGACATAATCAACACTTTCCATTCAATCTGTTTAATAAGTTTCACTTGCTGAATTATTGATGGTTGAAGGGTAATTTTAATCCATCTATAATCAAGCTATAAAAGATAATAGACAATTGTTTAACAAATATCAAGTGACTATTTAAGGAGGACAAAATGAAGAATGAACAGATAAGAGTATTTGAGAGTGATAATTTATGGAAATCTATCTTTAAAATGGTTGGTCCAGCCCTTATTGCTATTTTGGTGATGCTTATTTATAACATGGCGGATATGATTTTTGTAGGCCAAACTGGAGAGACAGCACAGGTAGCAGCAGTTTCAGTTGTTGGTCCGGTGTTTAATTTAATAATGGCTGTGGCAATGCTTATTTCAGGAGGTGGAACAGTTTTAATATCTCGAGATTTGGGTGCTAAGGATATAAATCACGCTAAGATGGTTTCAAGTCTCTGTATTTGGACTTCGATTATACTGGGAATTGTAGCAGGCGTATTGATTATTGCTATAAATAAACCATTGCTTAGCTTTTTGGGAGCAACACCTGATATTGAAGAATTTGCAAAGCAATATATGTTAATTCTTGCTGCTGGAGCACCATTCCTTCTTATTACAAATATGCTAGGACAGGTTTTAAGAGCTGAGGGTGCGGTTAAAGAAGGCCTTGTTGGAAACTTAATTGGAACAATGCTCAATATAGTACTAGATCCAATATTTATTTTAAAGCTTAATATGGGAGTTGTTGGGGCAGCAATTGCTACAGTAATAGGAAATATGGTGGCAACTATCTATTATGTTCACTATATGAGAACCAAGGCTGTAGTATTAAATGCAAAGCCAGGTTATGCTTTAAAGAATCCTATTTTTATATTTTCAATATTAGCCTTAGGTCTTCCAAATGCAGTGAGTACTTTGTTATCGGGCTTTGCTAATTCTTTTGCAAATCAGCTTTTATCAAAATATGGTTCTGACGCAATAGCTGCAAATGCTGCCGCTGGGCGAGTTAATTTGATAATTGTTATGGTATTGATGGGAATATGTATGGGAGCACAGCCATTAATGTCTTATAACTACGGTGCAGGAAATAAGAAGAAGTTGGGCGGGGTAATTAAAAGACTAATTGTCTTGACAGTAGGCACAGGGGCAATAACAACGGTGGCTGTTATAGCAATGCGGACTTCAGTTATCGCACTGTTCCTAAAGGATACAACTGTTGCGACGCAAGCTGAGTCTATTTTAATGATATTGATGATTAGTTCTCCATTTTTAGGTTTCTTTTATTTGGCAACTAATTTTTTGCAGGCTGCAGGAAAGGCAATGCAGGCTACCATTATCTCAGCTCTGCAAAAAGGAGTATTGTTAATACCAGCTTTGTTTGTATTGGAATATATACTGGGATTTTCAGGAATAAGACTTGCATATGTGGTTGCTGACTTTGGAGCAATAATTATTTCTTGCATTTTTATGATAGTCGAATGGAATAAAATTAACGTAAATACGGATTATTTGGGGGCTGTTAAAGAAATAGTCTCAAAAAAAGATAAGCAGGCAGCTGTAATTTAGATTGAATTTGGAGAATAAAGGAGAGAAAAATGACTATAGTATTTGATGTTTTGGATGGATTAAAGTATTTCTTTATTTATATGTTTTCAGTGGCATTTATGATTTTTGCAGTAAACAAGATTTTCAATTTGCCAAAAGAGCTATTCAGAAAGCTAATTCATTTTGTTTCATTTTCATCTGTTATCATTATGATTTATGCAGCTAATGAATGGATGGCAGCGGCTATAATTCCAATTGGAGTAATTTTAATTAATTATCCAGGATTAATCATATCTAGTAAAAGCAAAAAATTTACATCTCTAATGTCCGAAAGAAGGCCTGGAGAATTAAAATCCAGCTTGGTTCAATTGTATGGGACTATGGCAGGAATTATAGCAGTATGTTGGGGCTTGTTTGGAAAAAAGGAACTGGCTATTGCTTCAATACTTATGTGGGGCTTCGGTGATGCAGCTGCCGCCTTGATTGGAAAAAGGTTTGGAAAACACAAGGTTCTTAGATTTAAGCATGTGGATCATAAAAAGAGCTGGGAAGGCACAGCAGCTATGTCATTTGTGGCATTTGCATTTGGACTGGCAAGCTTGATATTAGTTGGCGATATACCATTTTCTAATTGTCTGGTGGCAGTAATTATTGCCGCACCTCTAGCTGCTATAACTGAGCTTGTAACTAAAGGAGGCTATGATACAGTGACAGTACCATTAGTTTCAGCTATAGTAATATATATAAGTTATATGGCAATGGGTGTAGCTTAGATTTTTAATTTTAATCAGAAAAAGGGAAGCTATAAGTATTAAGAAGGATAAAAAGATGAGTGATATGCAAAACAAATCAGTTAAAGTAGGCTTTCAACAAATAATGATTGGAGGCATATGTAAGAACTATGAGAAAGCTCTTGCAGTGTTAAAGGCTGCCAAGGCAGCAGGCTATGATTATATTGAGTTAAATGATTTTATGGTGCAAAAAAGTCCATTTATTGTAAAGCTTCTTACAAAGCTTGGAGGGATGCCTGTAGGAAATTGTGGAGCTTTAGATTGGCACAAATTAGTTGATGAAAGCGGTTTAAAGGTAAGCGCAATGCACTCAAATCTGGGCACAATAGAGGCCGATGCTAAGGCGGTGGCAGAGCTTGCTAAAAGCTATGGCACATCAACAGTCGTAATTACAGGAATGTATAGATTTGATTATAGTGATTATAAAGCAGTAAAGAATTTGGCTGAGAGATTAAATTCTGCGGGAAAAGCTCTAAAGGATGAAGGAGTAAGTTTACTATATCACAACCATAATGTGGAGCTGCAGAAGGTGACAGACAGCGAGTGCGCCTACGATTTCATTATCGCAAATACGGATTCAGAGTATGTTAATTTTGAATTTGATTCTTACTGGTTTACAGATGGTGGCGCAGATGTAGCAGATTATATGAAGCACCTTGGCAGCCGTATGCAGATGTGGCACATCAATGACAGAGGAGTCAGAGACAAGGGACCATTCATGACACCAATATTAAAAGAGGATGCTATGGAGCTTGGCTTCGGCAATATGAATCTAGACAAATATGCAAAGCTTGCCAAGGAAAATGGAATAGAGGCAGTTGTATTAGAGACTCATAAAAACTGGGTTGATAATGATCCTGTAAAAAGCATTCAGCTTAGTGCAGAATTTATGAAACAAAGGTTTTAATCTAATAGACATTTTATAAATTAAAGATAATTTAGATACATTATAGCTAAAAAACGCACAGTCAAATGTGCGTTTTTTTTTATAATAAAATAGCAATAGTTTAATAGGAGGATGGATAAAGATGGAAATATATATGAATAAGGAATATTCCCCGAAAGAGCGTGCAAAAGATTTAATATCGAAGATGTCCATTGAGGAAAAATTAGCTCAAACATATTCGATTTTTCCTTGGGAGAATTGCGATGTTGAGGATATGGGGGAAAGAACCAATAAGATGTCGAAGTATGGCGTTGGCTCTGTTTCATGTTTATATATTAGAGAGATAAAAACATTAAAAGAATGTATTGAATATCAAAGGCGTATACAAGCACAAATTATTGAACGTAGTCCTCACAATATTCCTGCCACCTTTCATATGGAGGGGCTCTGCGGAGGATTTATCCAGGGCTGTTTATCCTTGCCATCTGGAATAAACCGAGGTGCTGCATGGAATCCAGAACTAGAAGAAAAAATGGGACAGATTGTATCTAAACAGGAAAAAGCATTAGGCATAACTCAGATACTTGCACCAGTGTTGGATGTTTCCAGGGATTCAAGAATGGGGCGACAGGGAGAAACCTATGGAGAAGATCCAACACTTGCCTCCGCTCTTGGTGTGGCTTTTACAAAGGGAATTCAAGAGGATGAACGAGCTGATGGACTTAAAGCAGAGAGCGTTGCAAAACATTTTATGGGATTTCATAATTCCCTTGGAGGCATTCACGGTGCAGAGAGTTTAACTCCACCTAGATTGCTAAGAGAAGTATATGGTAAGCCATTCCAAGCAGCGATATCTGAAGCTGAGCTCAGAGGAGTTATGCCATGTTACTGTACTATTGACGGAGAAGCAGCTTCATCATCGAAGAGATTGCTTACAGATATTTTGAGAGATGAAATGAAATTCGATGGAATTGCTGTTTCGGATTATAATGCTATTTCCAACGAATATAATGTGCAGGGATTATATGAAAGTTTGTCTGAAGCAGGACTTAAATCAATGTCGGCCGGTATGGATATGGAATGGCCACAGCAGGATGCATTTAGTGATGAACTGATAGAGTGGTTTAAATCAGGAAAAGCTGACATAAGTATACTTGATACAGCAGTAGAAAGAATACTTGAGGCAAAATTTAGAATGGGACTTTTTGAAAATCCATATGCACTTGATTTTGATGATGTTGAAAAAATATACGCAGATGAGAACGATGTAAAAATAATAGAACAATTGACAGAGCAGTCGATTGTATTATTAAAAAATGAAGGTGTATTGCCTTTATCAAAGAATATAAAAAAGATAGCGCTAATTGGTCCTCATGGGGCGAATCCAAGAAGCATGTTTGGTGGATATACACATATAAGCATGGCGGAAGCAGTACACGCAGTAGCCAATTCTATTGCAGGAATTGGTGATGCTAACAAGGATGATAAAAAATATGTCTCTTATATTAAAGGTACAAAAATCCAATCTGATGAAACAGAGGAATTCGAAGAGATTTTAAAGCTTATAAAGCCTAATTGCTTGTCGTTAAAGGATGCATTAGTTAATGTAGGCTATGAAATTATTTATGCCCATGGTTATCCTATCGCTGGAGCTGATGACAGTGAATTTGAAGAAGCTCTTAAAGCAATTAAAGAAGCTGATGTAGCTATTCTTACTCTAGGGGGTAAGCATGGTTCTTGCTCTGTCGCTACTATGGGAGAAGGTGTTGATGGAACAGATATCAATCTTCCTAAATGTCAAGATGATTTTATAGTAAAGGCCGCAGAACTAGGTAAACCTCTTATCGGAATTCATTTTAATGGTAGACCTATTTCCAGTGATATTGCTGATAAAAAGCTAAATGGAATAATCGAGGCATTTAATCCATCAGAGTTTGGGGCTATGGCATTGACAAATATTCTGACAGGAAAAGTAAATCCTAGTGGGAAACTGCCACTTTCAGTTGCATATAATGCTGGCCAAATTCCTATTTATTATAATCATCCAAATGGTTCATCCTATCATCAGGGTGAAAGTATAGGATTTAAGGATTATGTGGATTTGCCACATACGCCAAGGTATTTCTTTGGGTATGGCTTAAGCTATACAGAATTTGAATATAGCAACCTTTGCTTATCAAGTAAAGAAGTAGGTGTCGATGAAACATTGACAATAAGTTGTGATATCAAAAATATAGGAAAGATGGAAGGTACAGAAATAGTCCAAATGTATCTTAAGGATATTAGAGCATCATTAGTTAGACCTTGCATGGAACTTCAGGGCTTTGCTAGAGTTTCACTTAAACTGGGGCAAGTAAAAAGGGTTTCTTTTGAAATACAGCCAAGTATAATGGCATTTTTGAATCATGATATGAAATGGATGGTAGAAAATGGAGAGATTGAGGTCCTTATTGGAGCTTCATCAAATGATATTAGATTAAATGACAGATATAAGGTAATTGATACAACTATTATTGATGGAAGTAAAAGAATGTTTTATGCAAAAACAAGCATTGAATAGGGTGTATAAGAAAAATGAAAATATACGATTTAAAGGTTAATCATATATACAATCCAGTTGGATTTAAAATGGATGATGTTGTGTTTAGTTGGAAAGTTAAAAATGCTATTGGAACTAAACAAAAAAATGCACAATTAATAATTGCAAGAGATCAGCAATTAAATGAGGTGATTTATGATTCTGGCATCAGAGAAGATATAGATTCTCTTGCATTTTCTGTTGATATTAATTTAACTCCACGAACAAGATATTACTGGCAGGTCACAGTTGAAAGTGATGGTGGAGATAAAGCAACATCTGATATTCAGTTTTTTGAAACAGGAAAGATGAATGAGCCATGGCACGGAAAATGGATTAGCTGTAGCAATAATAGTGAAAGGCTTCCGATTTTTAAAAAAGCTATAAGACTAAATGGAAAAGTAAATAAGGCTAGACTCTATATTTGTGGTCTTGGATTATATGAGGCCTATTACAATGATAATAGAATATCCGATGAATATTTGACACCATACTGCAATGACTACAACGAATGGGTACAATACCAGACCTTTGACGTGACCGATTTGCTTACTTCTGATGGTAATCTATCTGTAATACTGGGAAATGGATGGTATAAGGGAAGATTTGGTTTCAATTCAATTAATCAGAACTCAGGCTTTTATGGAAATGAATTCAAGCTTATTGCTGAATTGCAAA
This sequence comes from uncultured Pseudobutyrivibrio sp., assembly GCA_946548305.1. Classification (GTDB taxonomy): domain Bacteria; phylum Bacillota; class Clostridia; order Lachnospirales; family Lachnospiraceae; genus Pseudobutyrivibrio. Next base: position 28,805 of record CAMNPQ010000001.1, on the reverse strand, counting down.
TAGAATATGCCGATGGTAAAACTGAAATCGTATATACGGATGATAGTTGGGAAGTAATTAGGTCTAATATTGTATTTTCAAACATCTATGATGGTGAATGGGTTGATGAGACTATTGAAGATGCAAAACCAGAAGTAGCTTTTTATTGTGATGCTCCATGTGGAAATCTTACAGAAAGAATGAGCCTTATGGTTAGGCAAAGGGAAAAAATTGAACCCATTCAGTTAATTCATACCCCAGCTAGAGAGCTGGTATTTGATATGGGACAGGAGTTTACTGGGATATTTGAGCTGAAAATAAACGAACCGGCTGGTACAAAAATTCATATTCAAACAGGAGAGGTTTTACAGCAGGGGAATTTTTACAATGAGAATCTAAGGTCAGCTAAATCAGAATTCTATTTTACTACTAGCGGCGGCAAAAAGATTATAAGACCAAGGTTTACTTTTTATGGATACAGATATGTAAAGGTTGAAGGTGTTAGTAATCTGAGTGTTGATGATTTTACAGGTATTGCTTTATATAGTGAATTGGAATCTGTTGGCTTTGTGCAAACGGGACATGATTTGGTAAACAAGCTAATTAGTAATGTGGAGTGGGGGCTTAAATCAAATTTTCTTGATGTTCCAACGGATTGTCCTCAACGTGATGAAAGAATGGGGTGGACCGGTGATGCGCAAGTGTTCTCCCAAACAGCTATGTATCTAAAGGATAGTTACGCCTTTTATGCAAAATATCTGTATGACATGAAACTTGAACAGAGAAAAAGAAATGGTAAAGTGCCAGATGTAATACCCAGCTTTGATGTGGAGTCTACATCCTGTGTTTGGGGAGATGCAGCAACTATAATTCCATGGAATTTGTATATTTTTTATGGAGATAAAACAATACTGAGTAATCAATATGAAAGCATGAAGGGATGGGTTGACTATATTAGGTTAGTTGATGGTGATAATCATAATTGGGGAAAGCAAAGACACTACGGTGACTGGTTGGCTCTGGATAATATGGCGGGTAATACTGAGGCCGTTTATGGGGCTACAGATGAGGAATATATTGCAAATCTTTATTATGCTGTTAGCGCCACAATTCTTTCGAAAGCTGCTTTAGTACTTGGATTTTATGATGATGAAAAATACTATTTACAACTAGCTAACAAGCAAATAGCATTTATCAAGCGAGAGTATTATTCACAATCTGGCCGCTGTTGCATTAAAACAATGACCGCATTGCTTTTAACTCTAAAATATAATTTGTCGGATAATATTGAACTAACAACTAAACAGCTTAGAAAATTGTTTGCAGACAATAACGATCATCTTATGACTGGATTTGTTGGAACTCCTCTTATTAATAATATTCTAACTGAAAATGGTATGTCAGACATGGCATATAAACTTCTATTGAATGAGGAATATCCAGGCTGGCTAAGAGAAATTAAGCTGGGTGCCACAACAATATGGGAAAGATGGAATTCGCTTTTGGATGATGGTAAAATTTCTGGTATTTCTATGAATAGCATGAATCATTATTCTTATGGTGCAGTGTTAGAATGGGTTTTTAGACATGTGGCAGGGATTAATGTGTTGGAAGAAAGCGCGGGAGCAAGAGAAATTTCCATTTCCCCCGTATTAAACTGGGAATTAAGATGTGTTAAAGCATATTATGATTCGGCAGCAGGAAAATACGAAGTGAGATGGTGTCTTTTGGACTATGACAAAGTTAAGATAAACATAATAATTCCATTTGGCTGTAAAGCCAAAGTGACACTTCCACTTTCTGATACTGCATCTTTTGAATTGAAAACCGGTGAATATGAGTATTGCTACAAGCTGAACAAATCGCTCAAATTAGTTTATAATTTAGACACACCTATTAGAATTTTAAAAGAGTCTGAAAAGGTGTCTAAAGCATTAGAAGGTCTTTTGGATTTCGACAGGATTCCGCAGCAATATTTGTCAGTATCACTGAATGAAATGACTAAGGAATATTCGGGATTAACCAGAAAGTCATTGGAAAGAATAGAAGAACGTCTAGCGGGTTTGAGTTTGTAAACAATAGCAGGAGGTATTTATGTCAAAGCTTGATAGAATGGAAGAAATTTCACCAGAGGTAAAGAGTAGAGTACTGGCAGCTTTTGCATATGCCTCCGCAAAACTTGGAATGTGGGCTTTTAGTAAAAGGGGTGAGATCTTTTATAATACATCACCAATGGAGGAAGAGTTCTTTGACTTTTTTAAAATAAGTGGATGCTATGATTATATGATGGAGAATGCTGATAAGCTTAACAAACCGTTAATGCTTAGCGACGATTTGGGAATGGTTTGGGTTGCAGAGGCACTATTTGCTGAGGATAATCATATTAAAGTGATTTTTTTGATGGGTCCTTTTTTCTTAAACAATATAACCATGAAGAACATCGAGGAAAAACTATCTGAAAAAGTGTTTTCGGTTATGTTAAAACGCCATATGGTAAAGGCGTTAAACCAAGTCCCTGTCGTGTATAGAAATGTAATTAGCATTTATATTAGTATGTTACATTTTGCTATTACTTCTGAACCACTTGCGGATGATATATTATATCAGCATGATAAAGACTCCATTAAGATAGTTGACAATTTGGAGGAAAGAAATTATTTAAACGCCGATAACGAATTAAAGGGTGAGAGAATATTTCTGAATGCTATTAGAGAAGGAAATTTAAACTATAGAGAGATATTTGATGAAGTAATCAATTTCTCAGGGGAATTTTTGACAGATTCAGGAGAAACATTACGTGATGCAAAAAATACTATGTTTGTGTTTAATTCTTTATGCGCAAGAGCTGCAATGGATGGCGGCGTGGCAATTCCTGTTTGTCGAAAACTGGAGCATGATTTTGCAAATGGTATAGAGGAATGCAAGACTATATCAATGCTGCATAGCTTTAATGAAAATATGATTTACACCTACGTAAATACGGTTCACGCTCATAAAACCAACCCATTAATATCGAAGTCTACAGCAAAATGCTGTGACTATATAAAAACCAATGCCTACAGGGAGATTTCGTTGGAAAGTATATCTAGTGCATTAGGTTATTCACCTTATTATTTTTCAAAGAAATTTTATAAGGAAATGGGGATAAAGGTTACTGATTATATACGAAAAACGCGAATAGACTATGCAAAGATAGAACTCCTTAGTACAAACAATAGTATTGAGGATATAAGTGATAGACTTCATTTTGGAACGAGAAATTATTTTAGTAGAGTATTTAAGGAAGAAACTGGCTATTCTCCAGTAGAATATCGTACGAACTGTCAGGATTAATTGAACATGTATCGGAAATAGAAAAAAGGGATAAAAAATAGAGGGATAGAAAATCATAGATGATTTTTTATCCCTCTTATCTATTTATGACACGTGTAATATTGATTGACTATTTATAATCAAATTAAATAAAACATACAGGTATTTGAAAGGAGATTTATGTAATGGGAAAAGAAAAAAAGAATAAGGAGGAAAGAGTAGGCTTAGGAACTTTGTTATTGTGGCAAAGTAGAGCTGTATCTTCATCAGTTTCGTATTTATTAATATCAACATTTTTAATGATATATTGTACCGATGCATTAAAAATGCCTGCTGCTGTAATTAGTGCTATTTTAGTGGGAAGTAAACTTATAGATGGCGTTACTGATATGGTTGCTGGGTTTATAGTAGATAAGACAAAAACAAAATGGGGTAAAGCTAGACCATATGAAATCTTTATTATTTTTATGTGGCTTTTCACATGGTTGCTGTTTTCATGTCCAGAGTCGTTATCTACAGCATTTAAGTGTGTATGGATATTTGTTATGTATGCACTTGTTAATAGCATTTGCAATACATTTTTGAACGCAAATAATGCACCTTATCTGGTTAGAGCATTTAAAGATACACAAATTGTAAAGCTTACATCTCTTGGAAGTATTTTTACAATGTTGACTGGACTTATTTTTAATATATTTTTTCCAATGGCTATGGGAAAAATTGCAGTAGATGCAGCTGGATGGAGTAGACTTGCTCTTATAATGGCAGTGCCTTTGGCTGTAATTGGAATTCTAAGAATGCTATTTGTTGAAGAAAAATATGATGTGGATAGTGCCAACACAAATGAAAGTGAACAGTTAAACGTAAAGGATGTTTTTAAACTTTTTAAAGTTAATAAGTATATCATTCTTATAACACTTGTTAATTTTGTTTTCAATTTTATATGCAATTTAAATGTATCATCCTACTATTACAAGTACATTGTGAGAAACGTTGGAGCTATGGGGCTTGCATCAGCAGCAACAATTGTTGCTATACCAATGGCGTTTGCATTTCCACCACTTATAAAAAAGTTTTCAACTTCTAAGCTTATGATGGCGGGATTTTTTGTAGCTGCTGCTGGATACTTACTTAATTTTTTTGCTAAGGATAATATACCGCTTCTAATGATTGGTGCTATTTTAACTGGTGGTGGTGCAGTTCCTGCTTCTATTTTGCTTACACTTGTTATTATCGATTGTGCAGACTACAACGAGTGGAAAGGCATGTATAGAATGGAAGGCACTATGAGTAGTGTGGTAGGACTAGGAAAGAAAATAGGTTCTGCCATCGGTGCAGGTGCACTGGGTGTATTCTTACAGTTTTCAGGGTACACAGGTGATGCAGCGACAATGCCTTCAAGTGCTATCGTGATGATTAGATTACTCATGAGCTTCATACCAATGGTCTTATATGTAATTACCGGTCTTTCTATGATTACATATAAACTGGATAAACAACTACCTCAGATAAAGGCAGAATTGGAAGAAAAACGAAGACTTAGTAATGAAGAATAATAAATGAATTGAGGTTATCCATGGAAAAATATAATGCGTTGAAAGATCCTGATTTTTGCAAAGGATATATAGATGAAGATGAAATAAAAGAAAGAATATTAGACGATGGCAGAGTTCTTAAATTTAGGTATATGCATGGGGGCTTTGAAGGAACAGGAATAAAGTTTTCATTTTCATTTCCTATGAAGGAATGTTATGAAGGGAGGTTTTATCAATATCTGTCTCCTTTTCCAGGACCAAATGAAGAAAAGGCATCACTACCAGTGCTTGGAATAGATGATAAAATCGGATTTTGCATTACACATGGTGCATATTATGTTGAATCCAATATGGGTTCATCAAAAGCCTTTGTTAACCACCCTGACAAAACAATGACTCATAGAGCCAGCGCAATGGCAGCAGAATATTCAAGGCTTCAAGCAGTAAAGGTTTATGGGTATAAGCATAGACCATATGGATATGTTTATGGTGGCAGTGGCGGAGGCTACAGAACCATTGCATGTATAGAAAATACGAATACATATGATGGTGCAGTACCTTATGTGATTGGTTCGCCATATGCAATTCCCAACTGCCAATCTACAAGAGCACATGCAGAAAGAATATTGCGTCATAAGATAAGTGAAATAATTGATGCGGTGGATGCAGGTGGATCAGGGAATCCTTATGAATCATTGAATGAAGATGAAGCGGAAGCTTTGAGGGAAGCAACATTATTTGGTTTCCCGCTAAAAAGTTGGTTTGCAAATGCTGATATGAATGATGGTGCATTGCCTGTTCTACTACCAGGGATTAAGGCTAAAGATAAATCATATTTTACTGATTTTTGGACTAAAGAAGGATACTTGGGAAGCCGCAAAAGTGAAAGTGCTTGTAGAGATAGGATACACTATAACACTAGGGTAAAACATATCTATATTCCAACAAAAATAAAGACTGACAATGAAATTGACATCAGAAATGGTGTGAATGATGCATGGAAAAAAATGTTTTCAGATGATTGTTTTGGAGATGATCCATGGATAGAAATTGAACAGGCACCCGTTAATAAAGATCCTTATTTCAAGGGGACAGTGGCTATATTTACTAAAAATGATGGTGAGAAGATTACTTTCTCAGTAAACAAAATCGAAAGCAATATAATGTATATTACTTCCAGTTTTGGAATGAAGGACTTCGAAAAGGCCTTACTTTCTATTTCAGAGGGAGAGGAAGTATTTATTGATAATTCTGACTATATTGCAGTTCAGACATATCATCGCCACCAGGTGCCATCGCTGGATTATAAAGCCTGGGATCAGTTTAGAGATGATAAAGGGAATCCTCTTTATCCTCAGAGAAAAGAACTTTTAGGACCGATGTTTTGCGGAAATGGTCCAGGATGTAAGCAGAACGGAGAAGTCGACTGCAAGATAATTATTGTCGCAGCTCTAATGGATGAGCAGGCATATCCTTGGCAGGCAGACTGGTACAGAAGAAAGCTTCAATCAGTTAGAGGGGGAGATGATAGAGATTATTTAAGATTATGGTATTTTGATAACTGTCTTCATGATGATATAACCGCTTCGGCTAACGAATTATATGCCACATCATATATTGCAGGCTTAAAACAGGCTCTTATAGATTTGGCTGCCTGGGTCGAGCAAAAAGTTGCACCAGCTGAATCAACACATTATGAGGTCAATGGGGGGAGCATAAAGATTCCTGATACTGCAGATGAACGACATGGAATACAGCCAGTTGTCAAATTCTATGCAAATGATTCTAAATGTGCTCACGTAAAAACAGGTGATTCAGTGGAGTTTAAGGCCATAGCTAGCGTTCCTAATCATACAGGTAAACTTACAGCTATAGAATACAGTTTTGAAAATGATGAGCACTTTAGCGAAAAAGGGAACTTTAAGCTCAGTGATGATGGATGTTATGGAGAAGCTGTAGCTTTCCATACTTTCTATAAACCAGGCACTTATTTTGCAGTTGCACGAATTAAAGCTGAAAGAACTGGCGATAAGGGACAGTTATATACACAAATCAGAAATATAGATAGAGTAAGAATCGTAGTTGAATAATTAGGTTAAACAAATTGCAGGGAGAGAAAAAATGTTTCTTAATGATGATGCAGATATTTTAAAACTAATAAAAGCCGTAAGGAATTGCAAGGAGGATGTATATCTTCTGACAGAAGAGGGAGATAATTTAAACCTTAAATCAACGCTCTGTCAATATGCAGTGGTGGCTATGGTTGCTAAACCTGAAATCCTTGTTAGGGCACAAATTAAATGTGAAAATGAGGCCGATAAGGATTCATTGGCAGAGTTTGTTCATGATTAAGGAGTTTAGTATGCGAAGAGATATAATACTTAATAATGATTGGAAATTTGCAAAAAATGAACAATTAGCAAAGGTATATCCAAATGATTGGCAAACTGTTAATTTACCCCATACGTGGAATAATATAGACGGACAGGATGGGGGCAATGATTATATAAGAGGTACTGCTCAATATGTAAAAAGCTTTAACACATCACAGTTTGACATTACTGATTCATCTAAGGATATATATCTTGAGTTTAGAGGAGCTTCCATGTCTGCAAAGGTTTTTGTTAACGATAAGCAGGTTGAAAATCATTGTGGCGGCTTTTCAACATTTAGATGCGATATTACCGATTACATTAAAGGAGGGGATAATAAAATCGCTGTTCTAGTGGATAATAGTGAGAATACAACCGTTTATCCTCAACGCGCTGACTTTACATTTTATGGGGGAATATACAGAGATGTTTACCTGGTTGTTGCAGACAAGAATCATTTTGATATGAATTATTATGGAAGTAATGGCATAAAAATAACACCTCAAGTGAATGAAAAAAATGCAAAAGTAACCTGTGAGGCATGGGTAACAGGGGGAGATGCTGTGGTATTTAGTATTAGCGATGGTGAAGGAGAATGCTTTAGGTCAAAGGCTGCAGTTTCAAATGGTTATGCCAAAACTGAAATAAATATTGATAATTGTCATTTATGGAATGGAATTGACGACCCATTTTGTTACGACGTAGATGCACAGCTTGAATTTAATAATGAGGTTGTTGACTGCGTAAATACAATAATTGGGTTCAGAAGTTTTTTTGTTGACCCAAGGAAGGGGTTCTTTTTAAATGGAAAATCCTACCCTCTTAGAGGTGTTTCAAGGCACCAGGATAGATTAGGCGTTGGCAATGCAATAAATCTAAACATGCAAAAAGAAGACATTGAGATTATTAAGGAAATAGGTGCCAACACTATTAGATTAGCTCATTATCAGCACTCTCAGGAGTTTTATGATCTTTGCGACAAAAATGGAATTGTTGTTTGGGCAGAAATACCTTATATAACTAATCATATGGATGAGGGATATGACAACACCATTTCACAAATGACAGAGTTGATTGTTCAGTGCTATCATCATCCATCTATCGTTTGTTGGGGATTATCAAATGAAATAACTGTTGGCGGAAAAATAACTGATAATCTCTTGAAAAATCATAATGATTTAAACTTGTTGGCACATAGATTGGATTCTACCAGGTTTACAACAATGGCTCATGCCTTTATGCTTGATATAGATGAGCCTATAGTAAGACTTGCGGATGTATGTAGCTATAATCTTTATTTTGGATGGTATTTAGGTGAACTGGAGCAGAATGAATCCTTTTTTGATGAATACCATAGCAAGTATCCAGATGCTGTTATTGGTTTTTCGGAATATGGAGCAGATGCAAACCCAGAACTTCATAGTAGTAGACCAGTTAAAAATGATTATACAGAGGAATATCAGTGCATATATCATGAACATATTTTGAAATGCATAAATGATAGACCGTATTTGTGGGCAACTCACGTATGGAACATGTTTGATTTTGCTGCCGATGGAAGAGAAGAAGGCGGAAAGAAGGGACAAAATCAAAAGGGCTTAGTCACATTTGATAGAGCAATTAAGAAGGATGCATTCTATTTATATAAGGCCTCATGGAATAAAAGGGAAAAATTTGTTCATCTGTGTGGTCATAGATATATTGATAGGTGTGAGGATAAAACTCCTATAAAGGTATATTCTAATATGCCTGCTGTTACTTTGTTTGTTGATGACAAAGAATTTGAAACAAAAACTGGTGATGTGGTATTTGATTTTGAAGTGCCAATAAGTGGAATCCACAAAATAGAGGCAAAGGCTGGAATGTGTAGTGATGTCATTACAATTAAAAAAGTAGATAGTCCGAATAAAAGCTATTTTCTTGAGGAAGCTGAACCAGTAATAAATTGGTTCGATAAAGATGATATAAAGCAGGGCTTTTATTCCATAAAAGATACTTTGGGTACGCTAAAAGAAAACTCTGATACTAAGGCAATAGTTGATGAAATGATGAATAAAATGATTGCAAGTCGAGGTGATGTGGCAAAATCCGCCAATAATAATGCAGGCCTGCAGAAAATGTTGGATAAGATTCCGCTTGAATCTTTGATAAAACAGGCCGGTAAAGCTGTACCAGAAGAGATGGTTAAACAACTCAATGCTTCTTTGCAACAAATTTCGAAAAAAAGTGGGAATTCATGACATCAATATTAAAAGAAGATGCAACGAAATAGAGATATTGCAATATGAATATTAAGCTTTTGCTTTTCTATATTCGCTTGGTGTGACCCCGTAAATTTTTTTAAAAACCTTGACAAAATAATTATTATCAGAATATCCCACGAAGCTGCTGATTTCTCCTACAGGAAGATTTGTTTCCTTTAGGAGTGTAGCAGCTTTTTTGCATCGCATTTTTGCCAAGGTGCTCATGGCGGTTTCGCCTACCTCTGATTTGAAAATTCTCGAAAAGTGAGACACCGACAAATTTGCAGCGGCTGCAATGTCTTCTATGGTTATTGGTTCACTTAGGTGCAAATCCATGTATTGGATTGCTTTGACCACATGTTTGGAGTAAGAAGCATATGCTAGGCGGTGCTCTTTTACAGCATTTACCAGCTCAACTATGTAATCGGCTATAATGTTCTGATGAGAGCTGTTATTGTTTACAGAAAATCGTTGTACATATTTTTGAGTAATATTATTTATCGTAATTACGGATAAACCAGATTGCTCCGCAGCTTTTCTGGTAATGGCAATTATAATTGAAAAAGAGGCTGGGGAAAGATAATAGCTGCGCACTTCTTTTGTGGCAAGGGCAGTAAAGGAGTTTTGAGCCATGTCGCTAAAAGCATTGAAAACATTATCGATATCCCCTAGACGTATTGCATTTAAAAATCTATTTTCTGAGTCATAGCGCCGATAAATTTCACTGTAATTAGTTTCTGATAGAATTTTTTCGTCTGAATTAATATCACTTGTGTCTGCAATAAAACCAGATAGACGACGGTAATCAAAAGATATAGTGGTATCTTCTAGGGCAGATAATACCTGAGTGATTGTGTTTTGGATTTGATTGGTTGTGATTATGTTAAATTTAGTACAGTAAAGTCTAAGCTGCATAACCATAGAGCTTGGTAATTTGTTTTTGATTAATAGCTCATCCATGGCAGATTCTGAAAACTCACCTTTCGCGTAGGGACCGAGTAGAAATATCTTACTATCAAATATAAAAAAGGAAATACTTATATTTAAGTAATCAATAATTTCGTAAAGGACATCGGGCTTGGCTGAGCGGATAAGATAGTGTAGAGCATCTGCTGTGTACATTGGCTGCAGAGTCTTATTAATACAATAGTTTTCCTCTATGTGTTTTAGGGTATCATCCATATCGGTACCATCAAATACAGGTACATCAAGAAGATTTGAAATTAGTTTCAAAAATAATTGTGTGTTCATATAACCTCATAATAAGATAAAATAATGCTAATAAAGGTAATATAATTCTATCATAGAATATTCCTACATGCTACTATATTGTCACAAAGAAAGCTTTCTACCATTTAGTTATTTATTTCGAAAGGGGTTTATAATGGATAATTCAAATTTAGGCATGGCAAGTGGTAATGTTCAATATCGTAAGGCCAAGCTATGGCAAATTATATGTATTGCTTTTAATGGTTTTAATGGCATGGCAGTATATTTCTTAATAGGCTTAGCCAGCTATTCTGCAAGCATTGGTTATGGGATTGCAACTTTGATAGTGGGCGGCCTTCTTACATTTACAAGAATTTTTGATGCTATAACAGACCCACTTTTAGCATTTTTGTATGATAGAGTTAATACTCCATTTGGAAAGGTACGTCCACTTTTGTTAGGTGGTTGGTTGATTCAGTCCTTGGGATTACTTTGCATGTTCAACTTTTTCTCAAGCAAAGGACATGGTGTAGCTGTATTTTTGATTTTCTACATGATATATGTTATTGGCTATACTTTGGTTAACATGACGGCACAGACCCTTCCTGCACTTTTAACTAATGACCCAAAACAAAGACCTACTGTAGGTGTTTGGCAGACTATATTCAATTATATAACACCAATGATCTTAAACATTCTTGTGTATAGTATGATTATGCCTAGGATGGGAGGCAGCTTTAGCCAGGAATTTCTAAATGTAGTAACCTGGCTATGTGTAGTAATTTCTTTTGTGGGAGTGTGCATAGTGTGCCTTGGCGTATCTGAATATGATAAGATGGAAAATTTTGAAGGCTTGGCAAAAAAAGAGCGTTTGAAATTTAAGGATATGCTCAATGTTTTAAAGAACAATAAGCCTTTGCAGTGCTATATTGCATCGAATGCATCAGATAAAATTGCTCAACAGGCAAGCTCAGCTTCCATTGTTGGCACTATGTTAAACGGTATCATAATCGGAAATATGGGACTTGCTACAATTCTCAATATGATAGGTATGCTCCCATCCATACTTTTTGCAGCTTATGGTGCAAAATATGCAGGTAAGCATGGTCACATGGAGTCAATTGTTACATGGTCTAGAAATTGTATATTTGCAAACCTGGGCATATGCCTATTCTTTGTTATCACTAGATTTACTGTTGGAACACATTCTATTGCAAGTATGGGAATAACACTTATTTTATATGTATTATTTACATTTATATGCAATGGTTTTTCAATGTGTGTAACTACAGCAAACACAGGCTTTATGGCAGATGTAATTGACTATGAGCTTGATAGAAGTGGCAAATATGTCCCAGCTGTTGTGGCAGGCACATATAGCTTTGTAGATAAGATTGTTTCATCATTTTCAGCTGCAATTGCCACAGCAGCAGTAGCGCTGGTTGGTTACACAACTACAATGCCACAGCCAGGGGATCCAATGACACCAGGAGTATTTTGGATGACATTATGTCTTCGATATGGCTTGGCAATTTGCGGATGGTTAATAACACTTATTGCTATGAGATTCTGTAAGCTAACTAGAAGTGAAATGGTAAATGTTCAGTGCCGTATCGTTGAAAAGAAGGAAGCATTAAAACAAGAAGCAGTTTAGGAGGCAAAATGAAAAAATATACATGTAATCCAGTAAATATTAATTATCGTTATCAATTTAATATGGATCAAAGGAACGGCGGAAAGCTACAGATATGTAGGGAAGCAGCTGATCCTTCTATGATTCTATTCAAGGGCAGATATTATATATTTGCATCTATGACGCTTGGAGTTTGGGTATCAGATGATTTGGCTCATTGGGAAAATCACAAATTACCACAGGAGCTACCACTTTATGACTACGCTCCTGACGTAAGGGTGCTAGGGGATTATGTATATTTTTGCGCATCTAAACGTGATGAAAATTGCGATAGGTATAGAACAAAAGACATCTTAAATGGTCCATACGAGAAAATCGAAGGCAATTTTCCTTATTGGGATCCTAATTTGTTTATCGATGATGATAATAGGATTTATTTCTATTGGGGATGCTCTAATATGACTCCTATCTATGGTTGCGAACTGGATCCAGTTACTATGAATCCAAAGGGGGAAAAGGTAGAGCTGATTTTAGGACACCCTGCCGAGTACGGGTTTGAAAGAATTGGCGAAGATAACTCTCTTCTTCCAGCAAGTGAAGAAGAGATAGAAAATGCATATCAAAATTTCTTTAAATCCAAAGGCCAAAGTGAGGATAGTGTACCTGAGCAACTAAGGCCATTCATTAGAGGTATGTTTTCAAGAAAACCATACATAGAAGGTGCTTGGATGGATAAGCATAATGGAAAATACTATTTGCAATATGCATTTGCCGGCACTCAATACAACACCTATGGTGATGGTGTCTATGTGTCTGACAATCCTCTAGGACCATTCTCTCTTGCTGATAACGCTCCTTATTCCTACAATCCAGGGGGCTTTTTGCCAGGAGCAGGCCATGGTTCAACAATGACTGATAAAAGCGGTAATGTTTGGCATACCGCAACTATGCGTATCAGTGTTAACCATGATTTTGAAAGAAGAGTGGGAATATGGCCAGCTGGTTTTGATGAGGATGGAGAACTGGTTTGCAATCAAAGATATGGAGATTGGCCTTACGAAATCTGTGAGGGCAAACAGGATATCTGGAAAGCTCCAGAATGGATGCTTTTAAGCAGTGGAAAAAATGCTTCAGCTAGTAGCTTTGCTGTTGGATTTGAACCACAAAAAGCTATCGAGGAGAATGTTCAAACCTTTTGGAGACCATCAACCTCTAGCAAGGAAGAGTGGCTCACAGTAGATTTGATGGATGTTTATGATGTTCATGGTATTCAAATAAATTTTGGTGACTATGACATTAATATAGAATGTCCTGGGGAAATCAGAGGCACTACACAGGCTAGGTATATCGAAGAAAGAGATTTGGTTACCAGATGGAAGCTAGAAGGTTCACAAGACGGCATTCAGTGGGAAGTGCTTTCAGATAAAACTAACGTAAATACGGATTTATCACATGATTTTGTATTAATAGATTCTGGAAAACAACTTAGGTACATAAGACTATCTAATATGGAGGTGCCTTATGGACAAGTGCCTGTAGTATCCGGGTTAAGAGTGTTTGGCTTAGGTGATGGAAGTCTTCCAGACAAGCCTGCATTTAAGGCAAAGAGAACATCAGATTTGGATATGGAAGTGCAAATAGCAGAAGATGGTGCAACAGGTCATTTGATACTTTGGGGTTCGTCACAGGATAAGCTTTATCATAGCTGTATAGTCTATGGTAATGAGGCAGTTTTGGATAGTAAAAGAATTGGAGCCTTAGTAAAAGGCAGAAATTACTGTGTTCGAGTAGATGCATTTAATGAAAATGGAATTACAGAAGGAACTACAGCTAATTTAAAAAGCTAAAGGGGAATGTAAATGAGAAACGAATACTTATTAAATGATAATTGGTCTTTCATAAAAGAAGGAAAGGAAGAAAAGATAAATCTTCCTCATACTTGGAATTCTGTGGATGGACAGACTGGACCAGAGCAGTATTATAGAGGAATTTGTACCTACATCAAAGAATTCGATAGACCACTGGTGGAGTCTAATCAGAGATGCTATATAGAATTTCGAGGAGTTAATTCTTCCTGCAAGGTATATTTGAATGGACAGGAAGTGGCTTCACATGATGGTGGATATTCTACTTTCAGGGCAGATTTAACAGATTATCTTGCTAACAAAAATGAATTAAAGGTTTATGTATCTAATGAACCTAATGATAAGGTATATCCTCAAAAAGCAGATTTCACATTCTACGGTGGAATATACAGAGATGTGTATTTGGTTATAGTTGATGAGAGCCATTTTGATTTGGATTATTTCGGAGGAAATGGACTTTATATAACACCAGTGCTAAAGGATGGTAAAGCTGAGGTAGAGTTCAAAGCTTATGTAACAGGCAATGGTGATAAAGTTGTAGTATCTGTAGATGGAGTTGGAGAGCAAGAACTAACAATTACCGAGGAGGCTGGAAAAAGGGTAGCTAAAGGCTGCATAACAATTGAAAATCCCCATCGTTGGGATGGCTTGAAGGACCCATATCTATATAAGGTAGTGGCAACACTTGTTGCTGACGGCGTTGAGGTAGACCGTATATACGATAAATTTGGAGTTCGAGAATTCCATGTTGACCCAGAAAAGGGCTTCTTCTTAAATGGCAGAAGCTATCCACTTCACGGCGTATCACGTCATCAGGATAGAGCTGGTGTTGGAAATGCTCTTACAAAGGAAATGCATGCTGAGGATATGGATATAATTCTTTCTATGGGAGCTAATTCTATTAGGCTTGCACACTATCAGCACGATCAGTATTTCTACGATTTGTGTGATGAAAAGGGTATTATCGCATGGGCTGAGATTCCTTACATAACTGTTCATATGGATACAGGTAGAGAGAACACAATCTCTCAGATGAAGGAGCTTATAACACAAAACTATAATCATGCATCAATTATTTGCTGGGCCCTCTCTAATGAAATTACTCTGCAGGGTGTTACAGAAGATTTGATGGAAAACCACAGAATACTAAATGATTTGGTTCATGAAATGGATCCTAACAGATATTCAGCAATGGCTAATCTGTTTTTGTTGGAGACAGATTCTCCGCTTGTTACCTTGCCAGATATTAGGGGCTATAACCTATACTATGGCTGGTATGTAGGGGATGTAGAGGATAATGACAAGTGGTTTGATGATTTTCACAGGGATCATCCTGAGGTTGCCATTGGACTTACAGAGTATGGTGCTGACTCCGTAATTACGTTACAATCACCAAAGCCTGAAAAGGGCGATTATACAGAAAGTTATCAGGCTATTTATCATGAGCATATGCTGGAAATGTTTTCAAAACGCCCTTATATTTGGGGTACCTATCTTTGGAATATGTTTGAATTTGCAGCAGCTGGACGTGATGAGGCAGGTGACCCAGGCAAGAACCATAAGGGTGTAATCACCTTTGATAGAAAGCAGAAAAAGGATGCTTACTATATCTACAAGGCTTGGTGGACCGATGAGCCATTTGTACACCTTTGCGGAAGAAGATATCACGACAGAGTGGAGGAAGAAACTGAAATCAAGGTATACAGCAATCAAAAGAGTGTCACTTTATTTGTGGATGATGTACAGGTGGGCACAATCACGGGCGAACACGTATTTAAGTTTAATGTGAAAATAAGTGGAGTGCATAAGATAAAAGCTGTCTCTGGAAATCAGGTTGATGAGATGGAGATTGCAAAGGTAGCTGAGCCAAATCCTAACTATTTTGCATCGTCAGAAGAGGTGCGAAACTGGTTTGATGAACCACAGGAGGAATTTGAGACTCCAGAGGGATATTTATCACTAAATAGCTCGATGGGAGAAATAGGAGTTTCTCCAGAAGGCAAGGCTGTGTTAGACAAAGTGATGTCAATAATGACATCAAAGACTGCAGGAGGTATGGGAGCTGGAGTGGAAATGACCCCCTCTATGCAGGCAATGATTGCACGTCAACCCTTAAAAAAGCTTTTGACTCAAGTTGGCATGGATTTAAACAGCCCTGAGGTCATTGATATTAACACGGCGTTGAATCAAATAAAAAAATAGGAGATTAGAATGAAATTTGATGAAAGTTTTATGTTGGGAGCATCTACAGCTGCTCATCAGGTAGAGGGAAACAATAAAAATTCTGACTATTGGTTAATGGAAAATATGGAGTATTCCCAGTTTGTAGAGCCTTCGGGAGCTGCTGTTGACCATTACAATAAATATGAAGAAGATATAAAAATGCTTGCAGCTGCGGGATTGAATACATACCGTTTTTCTGTAGAGTGGGCAAGGATTGAGCCTGAACAGGGGCATTTTGATGAAAAAGAAATAGAGCATTATCGAAAGGTGATAAAGTGTTGCAGGGCAAATGGTGTGGAGCCACTTATTACGTTGATGCATTTCACATCACCTGCATGGCTTATAAAGCTTGGTGGCTGGGATAATGAACAGGTGGTAGAGCTTTTTGCAAATTATGCTAAGTATGTAGTAGAGCAGTTGGGTTCAGAAATAAATTATATTTGCACAATCAATGAGGCAAATATGCGCCTGCAGATTGGTGCGCTGATGGAGCGCTTTAAGAAGCAAATGATGGCAAAAATGGCTGGGAATAATGAATCAGCCGATAATGCTTCCATGGAAGGTCAGGTTCAGGTAGGACTAAATCTTGAAAACCCAATGGAGAAGATGAAAAAGATTGCAGAGGAAAATGTAAAAGTATTTGGCGTGCCACAGCCTCATACATTTGTTTCTGCGACTGATGAAAATGGCGATATGATTGTTATCAAGGCACATCAGGCTGCCAAGGCTGCAATAAAATCAGTGAATCCTAATATCAAGGTAGGCATTACATTATCCCTACATGACTGCCAGTGGATCACCGGGGGAGAAGAAGCAGCCAATAAGGAGTGGAATGAAGAGTTTGGTCATTACATAGAATACATAAAGGATGATGATTTCTTTGGACTTCAAAATTATACAAGAACTGTTTATGGAGCTGATGGGATAGTTCCAGTACCAGAGGGTACACCTATGACCCTCATGGATTATGAGGTTTATCCAGAAGCCTTAGAACACGTTATCAGAAAAGTAAATGCTGAACTTCCAGGAGTAGATATTATAGTAACTGAAAATGGAATTGCTACAGCAGATGACAAAGAACGCATTTCATTTATAGATACAGCCTTAGCTGGTGTTCAAAAGTGCATAAATGATGGCATCCCGGTAAAGGGATACTGCCATTGGTCATTGCTTGATAATTTTGAATGGCAAAAGGGCTACGCACTGACCTTTGGTTTGTGTGAAGTGGATAGGGTGACACAAATAAGAAAACCAAAGCCAAGTCTTGCACATTTGGGTAGTTATATTTGAGGATATTCATTATCACTTACTGGGGGAGATACACATGTAACACCTGGGAAAAATATTGCTATTTTGTCATATAAATTTCTATTCATCTTGCAAGGAAAGTGATATCATGTAAGAAAATGCAAGTTGGAGGATAAAAATGATTTTAAATAAAGACTTTAATGATATGTGGGCATATAAAAAGCAGGCGTGGAATGAAATTGATGTTGCAGGCAAGCTTGAGGCTTTAGAGCAGATAAACCTGCCTCACACCTGGTATGCTGATAATGACTATTATCAGGGAGAGGGCGTTTATCAGAAGGTTTTTAATTATGACAAAAAAGCTAATCAGCGCACATTTGTAAAATTTCATGGTGTTGATAGGGAATGCCAGGTGTTTTTAAACGGTGTTAAACTAGGAGAACACAAGGGTGGATATACAGCTTTTACCTTAGAATTAACAGAAGCTTTAAATGCTGGTGAAAATATCCTTACAGTGCTGGTCAGCAATGGTAAGTGTACTACAGTTTCTCCTCTTTCAGGAGATTTTGCCGTATTTGGTGGAATTCATAGAAAAGTAGAGCTGATAGAGACAGGCTCAGACTGTTTTGATAGAACCTACTTTGGCTGTGATGGTGTGATTTTCCAGACTAGGGTAAATGAAAAAGGAAATGGCGAGCTTTGGGCTAAGGCTGTTGTTTCAGGTAATCAAAATGCCAGTATCGTATATACGATAGAAGGCTCTTGTGACAGTGTGTACAAGGTAGATGGAGCTGACACTTTAAAAAAGGTATGTGAGATAGAAAAACCTACACTTTGGAATGGAGTGGATGACACAAAGCTATATACAGCAAAGGCAACACTTATAGTTGATGGCAAGGAAGTGGATTGTGTCAAAAAACAGGTGGGCTTTAGAAAAATAGCTGTGGATTCAAACAAGGGATTTTTCTTGAATGATGAGCATGTAAAGCTTCATGGAGTTGCAAAGCATCAGGATACAGATGGTGTATTTTCGGCAGCTACAATGGAAAACTGGAAGACAGATATGGAGCTGATTCATGAGATAGGTGCCAATGCAGTTCGCTTGTCTCATTACCCACATCCACAGGAGGTTTACAGCCTGTGTGATGAAATAGGCTTTGTAGTATGGGCAGAAATACCGCTTTTAAAGCTTACTGAGGACGAGGAGCTGTTTGAGAATGCAAAAAATCAGCTGAAGGAGATGATTCTTCAGAACATGCATCATCCAAGCATCTGCTTTTGGGGAATTCAAAATGAGATTGCTATCTATGGTGAATTTCCATATATGGCAGAAAAAATGCATATTTTAAATGACATTGTTCATGAATTGGATTCTACCAGATTTTCCACCTGCGCAAATTTAAATGTGGTTCATCCTGATAGCCCTCTTAATCAGGTGACAGACACCACAGCTTATAATATTTACTACGGCTGGTATTATGGAGAGTTTGCCGACCATGGTAAATTCTTAGATGAATTCCACAGGGTAAATCCAGATATGCCTCTAGGTATTTCCGAATATGGAGCAGATACAAATATTCAGTTCCACACAGATGAGCCAAAGGTGAACGATTACACAGAGGAATTTCAGGCTCTGTATCACGAAACAGTATATCCTATGATGGCTGAACGTGATTTTGTATGGGGCAGCTTTGTGTGGAATATGTTTGACTTTACAAGCCCTATCAGACATGCTGCAAATATCAAAAATAGAAACATAAAGGGGCTTGTCACATTTGATAGAAAGACCAGAAAGGACAGCTTTTATTACTATAAGGCAAACTGGTCAAAGGTTCCATTTGTACATTTTGCAAGTAAAAGATATGTAAACCGAGCTCAAGAGACAATTACAGTAAAGGTTTATTCAAATCAGCCAGAGGTAACTATTGAAATTGGTGGCAGGCAGCTGACATCTCCTGTAAAAAACGGCAGTGCCATTTTTAATGCTGTGGGTCTTGCAATGGGAGAAAATAAAATAATTGCAACAGCCAACGGCTGTAGCGACGAAGTGATTTTCAACCGTCAGACTGAGGCTGATGAAGCATATGTATATGTGGATCAGCATCCAGGGGTAAATGTCAGAAACTGGTTTTTAGATGAAAAGGAAGAAGCAGAGCTTTTCCCAGAGGGATTTCTATCAATACGTGAGACTATCAACGATTTGCTTGCAAGTGACGAAGCAATGGCAATCATTGACAAGCGAATGCCGGATGTGGGAAATGCCATAAGAGATATGGTAGGAACATTTACACTGGATAAGTTCTTCCAGTTTGCAAAGCCTGACTATACAGAAGAAGAGATAAAGGCAATGAATGAAGAACTGACAAAAATTTCTAAATAGTGATATAATATACTAAAGGGGCTGAACACTCAGTCCCTTTTATTTTTTATCAGAAGATGTTTTAGGAGCTATCTATGGAAAAGGAATTAAATTTACTGTCTAATACAATGAATCTGATTCATGACATTTTTAAGCTGGAATACAATTGCTTTGAAACTGAAGAAGCGGTTTTAAAATTTTGTGAAGAGAATAGGGCTATCGAGGAGCAGTCATGGTTATCAGTGGATGCCTTAAAGCTTATTCTTGACAAGAGCCATGCGGATTATATTAATCATTTTGAGGATCTTTTACATATCAGGATTGTGCTATTTTATTACAATGATAAACCTGTGGCTCTTGGTCCTTATCTTGGGGAAGAAATGACTATTGGACAGTGTATTCAGACCTGCAATCAAATAGATAAAAAAAGGCTGGATGCCAAGGATTTACTAATTTACTATGGGAAATATCCAGTGATACCAGAAAATGTGATGGACAGAATAATTCGTGGAATTACGCGAAGTCTCGGTATAGAAAACCTTTGCGAGCACTACACTAGATATAAAGGACATAAAAATGATGAGGTTTCTGATAGTAAGCTGGCAAAGGTAAGTGACGCAAATATAGAAGCCCACTATATTACAGAGCGTGAATATATGGAGGCAATAAAAAGAGGCAACACCAGAGAAACACTTCACTATAGAAAGCTTTTATCGGAAAATGCTGCAGGTTTGTGGACTAGAAACTTTACCATTCAGGATATGAAATTTGGACTTGCTGTAAATAGGGCAATGAGCAGGATTGCAGCTTATGAAGCAGGTGTACCAGCTCCAATCATACATAAAATTACTACGAAGGAGTCTGCTGCCATAGCAGCTGCGCAAAATGCTAAACAGATGGATGAAGCATGTGAGAATATGTTAAAAGAGTTTTGTGAGATAATCAGAATCATCAAAAACAAAAAGTATTCAGCCATGACACAAAGCATCATCTATTCCATAAATCAAAACTATATGAATGATATTACAGTAAAAGAAATTGCAGAGGAATTGAATATCACAGAAAGCTATATGATTTCCAGATTCAAAGAGGAGACTGGCAACACTCCTGCAATGTATTTAAGGCAGGTTAGAATAAAAGAAGCCGCCCATCTTTTGATATCAACTAATGATGAAATACAAAAGATAAGCGGCACTGTAGGCATCCCTGATGCCAATTATTTTGTGAAGCTATTTAAGGCTGAATTTCAAATGACACCTGGGGCATATCGTAAGCTTCACAAGATATAACACCTGTTTTTGTAAATTCAATGATTGCGTCCATTAGATTGTTTGAAAGAGAAAAATCTTCTTCAGTCATTGGACGCCAGCATTTTTCTAAAGCTCCCATTGTGTACCAAAGCTCTGCAGAATGAAAAGCACCTTTGTCATCGCCAGGTAGCTGTCGTGAAAAATAGAAGTAGTATGCTCTGCCCCCGTTTTTATTTACAGCTTTGCAAAAATCCTTGCTCATGTCATGTAAAAATTCTGGAGCCATGTCTTCTGAGTTAGTGCTAAGGAGATAAGGAACATTAGCATATTCGTGATTTTCCATTGCAACTGCTGGATCCTTTGGAATTATTATTCCATCAATATGAGGGCAACAGTGAGCCATTAAATCTCTATCAATAATTTCTCCAAAAGTAGCTATTATTTTTTCTACAGGAGCATTTCTAAGCTCATCAATAGAACCACCTAATTTTTCGGTAAGGCGTCCAAAATAATCATAGGATTCTTCAACAGGGCTGACCTTTGCAAAATCCTTTCCCACACCAGCACCGCTGGCCATATATACTTTATTGATATATGGCTTTGTTAATGGGGAAAAGCAGTGCTGCTGGATGCTCATTGCACCTGCGGATTGTCCAAATAATGTGATATTATGAGGATCTCCGCCAAAAGATGAAATATGATTATATACCCATTTGATAGCTTCAAGCTGGTCATATAATCCGTAATTTCCACTATGTCCATCTGCTGCGGCAAGCTGTCTGTCACAAAGAAAACCTAACACACCAAGACGATAATTAATTGAAACAAAAATAATTCCTTTTTTCGCATAGGCACTTCCATCCATATGAAGTTCGTTTCCGCAGCCGCCTAAAAATGCACCTCCATGTATGTAAATGATTACAGGTGCTTTTTGCACATTTTTTGGAGCATATATATTTAGGAAAAGGCAATCCTCGTCATAGGTAAAATTTATGCCTTCTCTAAATTCTTTATAGTAAAAAGGCTTCGGCTCTTTTTCAGATTCAGCATCGTATGTTCTAAACTGAGGGCATGCATTGCCAAATTCGGTTGCATCATATACTCCATCCCATGATTCTACTGGGGTAGGATATGAAAAACGCCCTGCAGTAGCATATCGGATTCCTCTAAATTCTAATGTATTATCCTTTGATTCAAGACCTTGGATTTCTCCAAGGTCTGTGTTTATTATAAATTTGTTCATTTTATACTCCCATTAAGTCTAATTTTTAGATTCATGAATTTCGTGAAGTTTTGCGTACATCTCATCGGATTTATTTTTAGTAAGTGGATAAATAAACCAAATACTTATGAGAATTACAATGGCACCAAATAGTGGCATTAAAATAACAAGCTTTCTTATATTTTCACCAAACTCTGGCACCTGTTCAGCTGCGCCTGCAACGAAACCAGCTGTGCCTATAAGTGCAGTGGAAATAGATGCTGCAGCAGCAGAACCGATTTTTCTAGAGAAAGTATAGATAGAATACATTGTTCCATCTGAACGCTCCCCTGATTTGAACTCCTGATAGTCTATTGATTCTGTAACAAGAGCCCATACAAGCAT
Source organism: uncultured Pseudobutyrivibrio sp. (assembly GCA_946548305.1). Lineage (GTDB taxonomy): Bacteria > Bacillota > Clostridia > Lachnospirales > Lachnospiraceae > Pseudobutyrivibrio. Next base: position 5,971 of record CAMNPQ010000001.1, on the reverse strand, counting down.
GGTGAATGCTGTGAGACCTAAGTTGGCAACTGAGCTGATAAACATGAACACGTAGCAGTTTGGAATAGGTACAAGGTAAAGAGCTACAAATGCAACGATGCTGTATGCTGCTGAGTAAATAATGAGCTTTCTGTTACCGATGAGCTTCGCCAAACGAGGAACTGCAAAAAATGCTACAAACATCATAGGAAGGTTGATGAATGATGAAGCTGCCATGGCCTTTGGCATGTGATAGTATTCTTTGAACAGGTAATTATTCATACTCTGAGCACTGGCAAACATACTACCGATTGAGGCAATCATAACTGCGATAAGTGCTCTGTTTGTGAAGGCTTCCTTTACTACATGACCAAGGCTGTATTTTCTTGCAGATTCTCCAACAAATCTGTGCTCTTGATGGATGCGTTCCTTTGTCAGATTAATAAGTAATAGGTAGAAAATGATTGAAAGAACACCAGCTACAACAGCCATCAGGAAATAACCGCTGGCTTTAGGATTTCCTGCCTCATCCCATATTGCAAGTGAAATGACAGGGATAAATAGGATTCCAACACCCATACCACCAAAAGCTCTGGCACGAGAAAGCTTTGTGCGCTCAACTGGTGAATCTGTGATTACAGATGCCATAGCACCGTATGGCATTGATACACCAGTGTATGCCATTCCGTAAAGTATATAAGAAACAGCAACCCATGCATGCTTGAGCACGCTTGGGAAGCTTGTGGTATCTGTAAAGCAAAGCAACCCTGTAAGGGCAAGTGGAACCATAAAAATTTTAATCCAAGGCTTGAATTTATCTGAGCCTTTTCCGATTTTAAATCTGTCAGGGAGTGAACCAATCATAGGGTCATTGATGGCATCCCATATTTTTGCAACAAAGATTAATGTTGCCATCCATGCAGGACTGATACCTAGTACATAGTTGCAGAATGTTACATAAAATGCACTGATGTAAAGGTTTACCAAGCTTCCAGCAAAATCGCCGCTGAAATATCCGAATTGCTCTAAAAATGAAAGCTTGTTTTCGTTTGTGTTTTCGTTTTTCATTACTGATCTCCTTTTTGGTTTTGTTGATTGTGAAATCAGTATATGGACATTTTGATTATTACAATAGAAACTGATATGACAAAATATAACAATATTTCTGTTTATGATTGTTGTTTTATCATTTTTCTATAGCTGCTAGGTGTCATTCCTTTTGCTTCTTTAAATATTCTGGTGAAATAGGTGACATCAGGAATGCCACATTCGCTGGCAATAGACTGAATCTGTTCTTCGGAGGTGTTTAAAAGGAATATGGCATGGTTTATACGACGACCATTCACATAGGCAGTAAAAGTGTCTCCAGTTTCTTTTTTAAACAGATTTGCCAGATAAGTTTTATTCAGCACCAGCGCCTCAGATGTGCTTTGCAATGTCAAATCAGTGTCAAATAAATGCTGGGAAATATGAATCAAAGCTCTTTGCATGGTAGGAGAATAGCCACTTGTAGAATTCTGTTGAACCATGGTACAGTAGCTTTTTAGTATTTCACGATGTACGTTTTTGTCTTGCTCTGAGACTATCATATTTTCTATTTTTATAGCCATTTGGCGAGACATTTCATCAAGAAAAATAGGATGAACACCGCCTTTTTCTGCACCCTTACGACAAACAGTGTTAAAGGCAAGCAAATTATTTTTTTTACTTCGTAAAGTGTTTGATGAGCGATTATCTATATTTCTAAGAGCCTGGTCGCTGCTGGCTCTCATGGCACTGTTGAAATCACCTCTTGAAATGGCATCAATTACCTTTTGCTCCAAAGAATACCGGTATTCCATGCGCTTCATCATTTCCTCGTTGTCGCTGGTGTCAGTAGAGTTTACATAAGTTGTATTTCTATCTAGAGTCTGATGTATATATTCTAGATGGTAGTTTCCAGTTCCGTACAAAGCCTCCCCTACTGTAGCAATATAATTCTCAATCACGGATGTGTCAGGCAAACAGGGAAGAGTAGCAAAATACTGATGCATGAAAGCGTGAAGCCCAGATGGAATGTTTAGGTTTTTACACAGTTCCGTAGTTTTTACAATGGAAGTGTTTTCAATGAGATAAGGACCTGATACCATGACGGTATCATTATCAGGGGTGGGAAGAGGAATGAAAATATAGTGACATTTATACTTGTCCGCAGAAAAATATATAATATGATGTTCTATAAAATCAGGAGGTAAAAAATCCATATTCTGAAGGGACATCTCTGTTTCACCTATAATGGATTTCCTGAGCCCTAAATCTAAATCATTTGGCAGCGGCTCATTGATTTTCAAAATATTAGTAACAAGATTTAATTTGTGAAAAAAAGAAATTGTAAATTCTATATATGCATTGTTCATAGTCTACCTTACTTTTTCATTACTATTAATAACACTTAAACATATTATATTTGTTTATAATAATACTATATTTAGATTGTGATTAAAATAGAAAATATAATACTATAAAAACTAAATATAGTAATTGTGACTACCAAATTTACAAGCTATTATTACTTCATCAAGAGGTCGAATGGGGACGACCCGAAGGAGGAGAAAAAATGGAACAAAGAAATGACGGTATTAACAGAGCAAAATGGTGGCAGATAGCTGGTCTTGCTGTCAATGATGTGGGAACAAACACTTATATGTGGATGATGATTTTCATCTCATATTATTTAAATGGCATCGTAGGCGTGGGCGTGGTTCTGGCATCCTCACTGGCAACAATCATGAGATTGTGGGATGGTGTTACAGATCCAATCATTGGTGTTATTCTGGACAAGACAAATGGTAAATTTGGTAAGAACAGACCATTTTTAGTAATAGGTCAGGCAATTATGCTTGTGATGTCAGCTTGCATGTTTTTCATAACACCTAAGTTTCCAAAGGTAGCACAGTTTATACTTTTTGTTATTTTCTATGCTGTATATATCATTGGATATACTTGTCAGTGTGTAGTTACAAAGAGTGCTCAGACCTGTCTTACAAGTGATCAGAAGCAGAGACCAACCTTTGGTATCTACAGCGGTATTTTATCATCAATTTTCTTTACACTTGCACCACTGTATTCTTATACATATCTTCTTGGTAAGCATGGCTACCAGTTTGATATGGGATATTTTGCAGAAATGTGGAGATTTGGAGCAGTTCTATCCCTCATTTGTACAATAATCGCTTATTTGGCAATCAGAGGTAAGGACAAGCCAGAATTCTACGGCACAGGTAAGGCAGTGGCAGAACCTATAAGATTAAAGGATTACTGGGAAGTGTTAAAGCACAACAGAGCTTTGCAGATGCTTGTAATCAGTGCTTCTACAGATAAGCTTGGACGTCAGATGAACGGAAACGCTACAGTAGCAATTATCCTTTATGCAATCATTTGTGGTAATGCATCAGCAGCTGGTTTAGTAGGAACATACACAATCATCCCAGGCATTATAATGTTGTTCTTTGGTATCGGTATTTTCACAAGAAAATTTGGTCAGAAGAATGGCTTCACATATGCTAGTTACGGTGCAGCAATCATGCTGGTAGCTTTAATTGCATTATTTATTTTTGGAAATCCTACAGTACTTTCACTTCCAGGTGATGGTAAATTCGCTGGCTGGAATGGATTCAGTTTGATATTTGTAATTCTCATGGTGCTTTTCTCTGGTTTCCAGAATATTGCAGGAAGCTTGGTATATCCTATGACAGCTGACTGTACAGATTACGAAGTATATAGAAGTGGAAAATATGTACCAGGTTTAATTGGAACATTATTCAGCTTTATTGATAAGCTTATTTCTTCACTTGCACCACTTTTAGTCGGTGTATTATGTGCAATGGTTAGCTCATCTTCAGAGCTTCCAACAGCTGAAACACCTTATTCAACAGGTCTTGCAGTTGTAGGCATCATCTGCATGTTTGGTGTATTGCTATTAGGTTATATCTGCAACATTATTGCAATGCGTTTCTATCCACTTAACAAGGAAATGATGGATAGCATTGCTGAGGATATTGCAAGAATCAAGCGTGAGTCAAATGTAAAGGTTGAAAAAGAAAACACAGAGAAAGTGTTAGAGGCACAGCGCGCTTAAAATAGACAAAGAAGAGGTATCACATGGTAAATCTTAAAGAAAAGCCCTTTAATTTGAATGATGAACAGATTAAATGGGTGGAGGACACTATAAATTCAATGAGTGAGGATGAAAAAATAGGACAGCTTTTCATCAATCTCACATTACAAAGGGACAAGGAAAGCCTTGACAGGCTGGTGAATGAGTATCACATTGGCGGTGCCAGATGGCAGGGTGGTACACTTGAGGAAGTGTACGAACAAAATAAATATTTTCAGGAACACAGTAGAATACCTCTTCTTATTGCTGCAAATTGCGAGGCAGGAGGAAATGGAGCAGTTTCTGAGGGCACATTTGTGGCAACAGGTGCAGCCTGTGGTGCAGATAAATCTGATGAAACTGTAAGGCTCATGGCAAAGGTAGGTGCAGCAGAAGCAAAGGCTATAGGTTGCAACTGGACTTTTGCACCAATCTGTGATGTGGTTTCCAATTGGAGAAACACCATTGTAAATACCAGAGCCTTTGGTGATGACCCAGAGCTTGTGGCACAGCGTTCACTTGCGTATATGGAAGAGATGAACAAGGAAGGTATTGCCTGTGCGGCAAAGCATTTCCCAGGGGATGGAAGTGAGGAACGTGACCAGCATCTTGTGATGGGATGCAATGATTTATCAGTGGAAGCATGGGATGCATCCTATGGAATGGTTTATAAGAAGCTGATTGATGCCGGACTTCAAAGTATGATGGTAGGGCATATCTGCCTTCCAGCATATTCAAGAAAGCTACGCCCAGATATCAAATCTTCTGAGATAAAGCCAGCAACACTTTCACCAGAGCTTTTACAGGATTTGCTGAGAGAGCAGTTAGGCTTTAATGGATTGATTCTCACAGACGCCAGTCATATGGTGGGACTTACAGCAGCAGCTCCTAGAAGTGAATATATACCAGGAGTTATTGCAGCAGGCTGTGATATGATTTTATTTTTCAATGACCTGGCAGAGGATATCAGTTATGTGAAAGCGGCAATAAAGGATGGCAGAATTTCAGCAGAAAGATTGTCTGATGCACTTCATAGGATTATTGGAATGAAGGCTCTTCTTGGGCTCAATAATCTGAAATTCCCTGAAAAAGAGGGGCTTTCGGTAGTGGGCAGCAACGCCCATCATGAGCTTGCAAAAAAGGCTGCAGATGCTAGCATCACTTTGGTAAAAGACACCCAAGGGCTGCTTCCAATCAATCCAAAGGAAAAAAAGAATCTTAGATTATATTTTATTGAAAGTGCTCCTGTGACCCTATTAGATGGGGCTGACAAGGCAAAAGCCAGACTAATATCAGAGCTTGAGGCAGCCGGTTTTAATGTGACAGCTCCAAAGGATTATTTTGAATATGAAATGGAAGCACAAAGCAAATTCAATAAATTTAAAATCATGGGTCATGAATCTCGTGAGGAATTTAAAAAGAACACGGATGTGGTGCTTTTTGTAGTAAACATGAAGGGATATGCAAAGGAAAACAATGTGCGACTTTCCTATGATGCATCTCATTCAGCCCAGAATCCATGGTATGTAAATGAAGTGCCTACAGTAGCGGTTTCATTGAACTATACAAATCACTTGTATGACATACCTATGATGAAGACTTTTATTAATGCATATGGTGACACTTCAGAATATTTACATGCTTTAGTGGAAAAGCTTACAGGAAAGTCTGAGTTTAAGGGGCAGTATAACGAATTAGTGTGGTGCGACCGCTGGGAAACACGTTTGTAAGATTGGAGATTGTTATGTCACGTTTTGATGATTTTGAAAAGAAAAAAGAGTTTATAGTTTGTATTGATTCTGATGGCTGTGCCATGGACACCATGAATATAAAGCATATCAGATGCTTTGGACCATG